>DASVGS010000027.1:0-9442 GCA_036379435.1 Ignavibacteriaceae bacterium | reverse complement strand
AGGTTTTATCTCTTTTAAATGATTTCTTTTCAAAGTATAAAAATGAATTCTCTGTAGATGACCTTGTTAAGTTAAAAGAGGCAATTGCTGTTCTAGAAAACTTTCATTCAGTTAATTTTCCAAAGCAAGCAAAGGTTCTCGAACGAATTCCTGATATAAATCTAAAGATTGATTATTACATTAATCATCATCCTAAGATTGCCAAAGAAACAAAAGCAACTTTCCAAGTCCAAAGGATTTATAATGCAATCACTGATGATATGTCAATGACTGAGGTTCATCAAGAATTTGCAAAAACCTTAGCAAACATAATTCGAAGAGAAAAATCTAAGAGTAAAAAAAGGAAAGAAACCATCAATAAAGGCAAAAAGAAAAAGTGATTTAGAAGTTCCATAATTTTGCTAGTTACCTAACTTTAAAACTTTTGTCACCCAAGCTCTACTTACATTTAGTCTTCTTGCAAGAGCAGCCTGGTTTAAAACTGTTCCATTTTCAATTAATAATTTGTACTCACCTGCCAATATCTTGTAATCAATTTTGGTTCTTGGTTTATTTATTATCTTGATTTCAGGCAGGTAAAATCCATCTGTTAACTGATGGCATTTTTTTAGACTAAGATTCAGAAATTTTGGTAATTCCTCTCTGTCAATTGTCAATTTAAGTTTATTATTGTTTGATTTGGCGATAAAAAGAGGCAAAACAAGTCGATTTTTTTTTGAGTCGGTATCGTGTTTGCGGAGCACAAAAGCCCAACTAAATGTTGGGCTTTTTTTTGCAAATTCAAGTTCGAAATCTATAGATCCGGCTTTTTCATAAAATCAAATGCGCCTTTTCTGAGATTTATCCTATATTCTAAATATGCTTTTAGGCAAGCGAGAAAATTAGCCCAACCTTCAGTGTTACTCTTTAACCATTTAATTCCAGATTCATCATTCTGCATCCCTTTTTCGCTAACGGTTACTAATGTTGAGTCATCACTGATACCTTTAAGCTGAATTTCAACAAGTAATTCTTTATCATCATTATCCCACTTAAATGACACATAATTATTCTTTTCTATCTTTACAACACGGATGGGAAACTGATCATCAAATTCAGGAAATTTCCAGAAGATGTCTTTGTTTTCTTCCATCCTGCCGCTGCTGTACGATATAAAATAGTTACACATTTTTTCCGGATTTACTATTGCTTCAAAAACTTCATCAACAGGTTTTTGAATTTGTATTGTTGTTTTAATTTCAAGTTCAGATTTACTCATATTAATTGCCGTTTCTAAAAAGTTAGATATAATGGATCTGCTTAATTATTTTTTAATTATAAATATAAATTAATCTTACAAAATCAAATATCATTAAAATTACTATTATTTAATTTGAACGTAATAAATAAATTAAGAGAACCAATGAATGGATTTACTCATTTCATTGGTGTAATTTTTTCTATTGTTGCAACTTTAGTATTGATAATTAAAAGTTCCGATTCACAAACTTTAATCGGAGTGCTTTCTCTTACAGTTTTTAGCGTTAGCATGATTCTTTTATTTACCGCAAGCACATTATATCATTGGTTAAAACTATCTGAAGAAGGAACAAAAAGACTTAGAAAAGCAGATCATATAATGATCTTTATTTATATCGCCGCAACATATACACCAATTTGCATAATAGTATTGAGGGGAAATACTGGTGTGATTTTGTTGTTTGCTGTTTGGCTTGTTGCAATTATGGGTGTAATAATAAAATTATTCTGGATGAATGCTCCAAGGTGGTTATCAACATTTATCTATGTATTAATGGGGTGGCTTGCAGTCATTGTTATTTATCCGTTGTTTAATTCATTACAACTTAATGCCTTACTGTGGTTATTTGCAGGTGGATTTTTTTATACTACTGGCGCAATAATTTATGCAATTAAAAAACCTGATCCATATCCGGGTTTATTTGGATTTCACGAAATATTTCATGTCTTTGTTTTGTTAGGAACAATTTCTCATTTCTGGCTTATGTACAATTATATAAGCTTTTTTAAATAATGAAGTGCGATTAAAACGATTAATAGATTTTAAAATTATATTGAAGAGATTATGTCAGATTTAGAACTCTTTGAGGATAAAAAATTTGTAAACATTAATTTTGAAAAAAGATCTTTTATAAAAGCTGAGTATGAAAATTGTGAGTTTAAGAATTGTATTTTTTCAAATGTTAAGTTATCAGAATCCATATTCATCAGTTGTACATTCTCAGATTGCGATTTTGCAGGCAGTAATATTTCTGCCACAGTTTTTAGAGATGCAATATTCCACAAATGTAATTTATCCGGTTTGCAGTTTGATAGCTGCAATCAATTACTTTTATCATTTGAATTCACATCGTGTAAATTAAACTTAGCTTCATTCTTTGGAATGAAAATGCTGAATACAGAATTTGAAAAATGCGAAATGGTAGAAACAGATTTTGGCAGGGCTGATCTGAGCGGCTCTGTGTTTAATGATTGTGATTTAAAAAACTCAATATTCGATAACTCAAATTTATCTAAGTGTGATTTCCTTAAAGCATATAACTATGTAATAGACCCGGATAATAACAAAATCTCAAAAGCAAAATTTTCTCTGATTGGTATACCGGGTCTATTAACAAAGTACGATATTTTAATTGAGTGAATTAATTCTTTTTCCACTCGGGAAATCTGCCCGGAGTAAAAGACGCACCTGATTTTTCCAATTCAGATTCAACTTGTTTTATACTTGTATCTATTGTTTTTAAAGACAATAGAATATCATCAAATTTACTTGCTGCCAATTCATAAGATTTAATAAAAGTATTTGTTGGTGCCGCAGTTGTACTCCACAAAGCACCTGTTATTAAATCTACGCGTTGTTTTACAGAAGTTGGTGCCGAGCCTTCATATCTGGCCCTTAGTTGATCTCCATTTAGTTTTAAATTAAGATCTCTTAAATCACTCTCAATATTTATTATGTTATTAAAAGTTGTAGTTGGAACATTAGCTCCGTCTAATACTGCCTTTTTAAGGTAAGCCACTTTACTTACCAACTCGTTTCTTAATGCATCAGCCCCGGCAATTGATCTTGTAAGCTCCGCAACTTTTTTATTGAATGTATCAAGTGCAAACTTATCTTCTGCCGGAAGAGTTGTGTTGTTTAAAGATTTACAAACAAATTCCTTTTTACTTACCAGTTCAGTAAACTTTCCATCTTTAAATTTCGAGAGTGACACAAAATATCTTCCAGGCAAAACCATATAACCTTTATCAGGCTCATTCCATGGTACAGAATTATCCGGTGTCTCAAGCGATACTGGTGTAACTGGCGAGTATCTGAAATTCCAGGTTATTCTATTTATCCCTTTATTTGCTTCTGTTTTTATTTTGCGCACAGTATTGCCGGCTTCATCTGTTATAGTAAATAATAGATAAGTTTCCGTTTCTTCCTGTTCAGCTTGTAAAGTTTCATAAGTTGGATATTTAATATCACTGTTTTTCTTCTGCAGTTTTTTCTCTTCATCTCTTCGCAAATCTTTTAATGTTTTGAACTCATCTTTTAAATAATAAGTAAATACTGCTCCAACTTCCGGATTTGGTGCTGAATAAAAACTTGCACCCATAAATGCAACTCCTTTAAATCCAAGCGGATTAGATGGAATGAACATTAACGCGTCTTTTACAGGAAATATTTCAGCTTCCTTTTTTAATGTTTCAGTTGATAAATATCTTAAGGGCGAATAATCGTCAAGAATATATACACCTCTTCCAAATGTTGAAACAACAAGATCATTTTCTCTTTTTTGAATATCAAGATCCATTACACATGCGGGCGGCATACCATTTTTCAATGGTATCCATTCTTTTCCGCCATCATTAGAAAAGTATACACCAAACAAAGTTCCAAGAAATAAAAGATTTTTATCAATATGATCTTCGGCTATAGAAAAAGTACTGCCATTATCCGGAAGATTATTATTAATTAAAAACCAATGTTTACCGCCATCGGTTGTTTTGTAAATATATGGTTTGTAATCACCGCCAAAGTAGTTATTGCATGCAGCGTACGCTACAAGTTTATCAAAATTAGAAGCTATGATATGATGAATCCTGGAATACTCAGGCAATCCTTCGATTGTTGCCTTTGTCCAATTAATGCCGCCGTTTGTTGTAACATTTATTAGTCCATCACCTGAACCAACGAATAAAATATTTTCATCCAGTGGAGATTCTGCAATCGTTACAATTTGTGCCATACTACTTTTTCTTGCAAGCTGATCAATACTCCAGCTCTGTCCCATAAGTTTTTGCATCTCTTTGGGAACACCTCTTGTCAGATCAGGACTAATTTCTTTCCATGTACTTCCCTGATCATCACTACGTAATAATTTGTTGCCACCAAGGTATAATCTTTTATTATTGTGCTTTGAAAGAAGAAATCCCGCATCCCAATCAAATCGATAAGCTGTATCAGCAAAATCCTGCGGTTGAATGAATAAATTTTCTCCACTTCTTTTATCGAATCGAACAAGACCACCAAACTGTGATTGTGAATAAATTATGTCCGGATTTTTCCAATCAACTTGCGTCTCAAAACCATCCCCGGCATTAGTGAAGAGCCAATCCTGGTTTAGTATTCCCGCCGAGCTTATAGTTCGTGAAGGTCCTCCAAGACTGTTGTTATCTTGTGTGCCGATATAAACATTATAAAATGGCTCAGCATTATCGGTTGTGATTTTATAAATTTCAGCGATAGGAAGATTTGGTTTAAAATCCCAGTTCTTTGCCTGATCGAATGTTTCGTAAAGTCCACCATCACATCCGGCAAGAATATGTTTATTATTTAAAGGATCAATCCACAATGCGTGGTTATCAACATGTTTTTTATCATCACCCAAATTTTTCCAGGTTTTTCCGCCATCAATAGTAAATTGTAAAAAAGTATCGTTGCTGTAAACTCTCTCTAAATCTAAAGGATCACAATAAAGCTCGTGATAATAAAAAGGTGCGGTTGCATTATAACTGTTTTGTTTTGTCCAGCTCGCACCCCGATCAGTACTTTTGTAAACACCTTTATCTTTGTCGGTTGCTTCAACTATTGCAAAGAGATAATCAGGATTAACAGGTGATATAGCCATTCCAATTCTTCCAACATCTTCCTGAGGTAATCCATTTTTAAGTTTTTCCCAGGTAGCTCCATAATCAAGGCTTCGATAAATTCCACTTTCGGGTCCGCCATAAACTCCGGTATATAAGTTTCTCATTCTCTGATGTGCAACAGCATAAAGAATATTTGAGAAACGCGGGTCCATATGAATCTGGTAACATCCTGTAAATTCACTGATCTTTAAAACATTATTCCAGGTTTTACCGCCGTCTGTAGTTTTAAAAATTCCTCTGTCACCGCCTGAAAATCTGGATGATCCGTATGCGGCTGCGTACACTATGTTAGAATTATTTGGATCAATTGCAATTCCACCAATCTGATGTGAAGCACTGATTCCCATGTTATTCCAGCTTTTTCCCGCATCCTCAGTTTTGTAAATGCCATCACCAAAAATCACATTGTTCTGATTATTATTTTCCCCTGTTCCTACCCAAACAACATTAGGATTAGTTGGATCGATAACAACACATCCAATTGCATAAGATTTATTGCCATCAAATACAGGTGAAAATGTTACACCACTATTAGTTGTTTTCCACAACGACCCATGACCTGAAGCAACATAATACTCAGAGTTATTAACCGGATTAACTGCAATATCAACGATTCTTCCTCCGGTAATTGCCGGACCAATACTTCTGAATGAAAGTCCGTTAAGTGAAATATTTTTAAGCGAATCGGATTGTGAACTATTCTGCCCGAAAGTAATTGCTGAGGTCATGATTAAAAAAGCAGCTATAAAAATGTTAAATAATTTTTGCATGGAAATCACCCGGAAATAATTATTGAATATTTGGTTTGAAAATCATTCTTTTTTACTAGCACTATTTTTTTGTAAGGTTAGATGAATATTAAATAGTTTTAATTTCTTTAATAAAATAATAGCAGTAAACAATCAAATACAATATTAGCCGCAGATAATTTTGATTAGCGGTTATCATAAATGATGAAAAAATAAAAACTCACATACACTGAATTTAATCCTATCATAAACATATCTCGCAGTGCCTTCGGCAGTAACGGAAAAGTATTTTAAATATTCTTCACTCCATTTCAAGAACGCTTGATTGCAAGAAGTCGGATAATTTTTTTTGATCAAAATATGAAGGGAAATTTACGTCTACCATTCATCAATTTTATTAACCGTTGACAACTGTGATGCAAAACAATCTAAATTATAATTGAGATTCAGCGCAATTAAAATACATGCTTCGTAACATATTTTTTGCCGTCCGATTTTTAAAACTATAAAGAAAATTTTTGCAGGAGATCCAGAGATATGAAAAGAATCCTACTAAGGATATTTGTTTTAAGTGCAGTGCTTATGTTTTATTGTCAGCCAGTATTCAGTCAAGAAAATGTACAGTTAACATTAGATGAAGCCATAAGACTTGGGCTTGAGAACAGTCATCAGCTTAACAGTGCAAAAATGAACGTAAAGTACAGAGAAGCTAATTATGGTGAAGTAAAAACTCAGATGCTGCCAACACTTCAGTTTAACGCAGGTTATACGAGGTTAAGTGAAATAACCCCATATACTTTCTCCGGTCCGTTTGGAAGTATAGACATTGCACCGAATATAACTAATAATTACACAATGAAACTTTCTTTAGTACAGCCATTGTTTACAGGTTATAGATTAAGCAGTAGTTCTGATATTGCTGAAAATTATTTTTTCGCATCTAAAGAAAATTTTACAAAGGAACAGCAGGATCTAATACTAAAAATAAAAACAGCTTACTGGAATGTTTTTAAAGCAAAAAAAATAAATAAAGTTATTGATGAAAATATTTTGCAGACACAAGCTCATCTTAATGATGTAAAAAGTATGTTCGATCGGGGAATGGCGACTAATAACGAGTTACTAAAAGTAGAAGTTCAGCTTGCAGAAGCAAAGTTAAAACAAATGGATGCACAAAATTCGGTTAAACTTGCTAAGCTTGCTTTAAATAGTATACTGGGACTTCCATTGACAAATCCTGTTGAAATTTTTGAAGAGATAAATATAAATCTGATTCCGGAAATTGATCTTAATGAACAACTTGAAAAAGCTTATCAGAAAAGACCTGAATTAAAAGCTATGGATTATAATATTAAATCAGGTGAAAAAGCTATTGATCTGGCTAACTCTGGATGGTTTCCGCAAATATATCTTAATGGAAACTACTATTACTCTAATCCAAATCAGAGGTTTTTTCCTCAACAGGAAAAATTTAAAGGGAGCTGGGATGTTAACATTACACTTTCTTATGATTTGTGGAATTGGAATAGAACAGGATACAAATCAACACAGGCAGAAGTGCAGCTTGAACAAAGCAAGGATAATTATAACATAATAAAAGATGCTATTACTCTTGAAGTAAATCAAAACTATTTAAATGTACTTCAGGCAAAAGAAAAATTAAGTGTATCAGAATTTTCTGTAAAGCAGGCTGAAGAGAATTACAGAGTTACAAAAGAATTATTCGCCCAGGGATTAACAATTAACTCTGAATTATTGGATGCCGAGGTTGCTTTGCTTCAGGCTAAAACAAATTACGTACAGACTATAGTGGATTATGAATTAGCTAAGGCATCGCTTGAAAAGTCTGTTGGGGATATTTAATAAGTTAAAAGTAAAACAAAGTTTAGAATAAAATAAAAGGATAATAAAATGAAAAAGTTAACAGTGATTGCAGTACTGACATTAATATTTGTCGGAATTGTAGCCGTGCTTTTTAATAACCGGTCAAAACTACAGGCTAATCCCGAAACTAATATTATTGACAGCTATCCTGTAACTACAGAGAAAGTTTTAACTAAAGAATTTTCAAACACACTCGAATTAGTAGGAACCATATTTGCTTACAATGATGTAGCAATCGTTTCTGAATCACAGGGAAAAGTAACAGGTATCTATGCGAAAGTTGGAGATTATAAAACCAAAGGTTCTCTTTTAATTCAGTTGGATGGTGAATTGAAATTGGCTGCCTTCAAGACAGCAGAAGTAAATTTTGAAAAAGCAAAAAAAGATTATGAAAGATTTGAAGCTTTGCTTAAAGAAAAATCGATTACAATATCACGTCTTGAATTAGCAAAACTTGAATTGCAGGATGCAGAATCAAAATACATTTTTGCAAAACGTGAGTACAACGATACCAAAATTACTGCACCAATTTCCGGTGTGGTAACCTCAAGGCTTGTTGATGAAGGCGATTACGTAAATAAAGCAAATGTTGTTGCAAATATTGCTGATATCTCTACTCTTAAAGTAAAACTTAATGTTGCGGAAAAAGATGCGTTTAAATTAAAGGTAAATGATAAAGTGATAGTTACAACTGATGTGTATCCCGGGATAAAGTTTGATGGTAAAATTGAATCAATAAGTCCGCAGGGAGATGCTGCCCACACTTATCCTGTAGAGATTTCTTTGGTTAACAGTAAGAACAATCCTCTTAAAGCGGGAATGTTTGGTAAAGTTTCTTTCACATCAATAGATGGCGGAAATTATATTGTTATTCCAAGAGAAGCTTTAGTAGGAAGTGTAAAAGATGCAAAAGTTTTTGTTGTTGAAAATGGCATAGCTAAAGAAAGAAATATTTTGATTGGTTCGACATATGATACAATGCTGCAGGTACTAAGCGGATTATCTACCGGTGAAGTAGTTATTGTTAATGGTCAGTCAAATATTAAAGACAATGATAAGGTAACTATTCAAAATTAAATTACCAGTTTTAGTATTGAATAAACTAAAATGGTTTATGGAGATTATATAAAATGACGATTACAGAATTAGCAATTAAGAGACCAACTTTAATAGTAGTAATATTTGGTGCGCTGATAGTTTTGGGCTTATACAGTTATACTCAATTAAGTTATGAGCTTCTTCCCAAAATGAATTCACCATTTATAACGGTTACAACAGTTTACCCTGGTGCTTCTCCAAATGAAGTTGAAACTTCAGTATCAAAACCGATTGAAGATGCGATTTCAAGTGTTGATCAGTTGAAATCTTTAAGATCAACTTCATCGGAAGGAGTTTCATTTGTTACGGCGGAGTTTGATCAGTCTGTAAATGTTGATGTTACTTTGCAGAATGCACAAAGAAAGGTTAACGAAATTCTCTCATCACTGCCTGAAGGTTCTGAAATTCCTACAGTTTCAAAATTTGCTATCGATGAAATTCCTGTACTACGAATGGGAATTACAAGTAATATGCCTTCAAGAGAATTTTATCAGTTCATAAAGGATAGGATTCAACCCAGAATTTCAAAAGTAAAAGGTGTTGCTCAAATATCA
>DASVGS010000026.1:0-4294 GCA_036379435.1 Ignavibacteriaceae bacterium | reverse complement strand
AGATATTTTTGATAATATTCAGCATAGTCACCTTTAACCGGACGCATAAATCCTCCACCTGATAATTTATTATACTATTTCCAAATATCAACTTTAAATAAGCCTGATGAATTGGCAACTCCTCTCATCATACTAAACGTGTTAAATGGCATCTCAAAATTTCCATCTTTATCCAGCGCTATAATACCACCACTTTCCGGAGGTAATTTTTTATAAATCATTTCATCACATGCTTGTTTAAGTGTATAACCTTTATATTGCATTAATGCGGAAATATTAAATGCAACAGTGTTTTGAATAAATAATTCTCCTATTCCTGTTGCTGACACACCGCAGGTATTATTGTTTGCATAAGTTCCTGCACCAATTATTGGAGAATCACCGACTCTGCCCGGAGTTTTATTTTGTCTTCCGCCAGTTGAGGTTCCTGCAGTTATGTTTCCAAATTTATCGAGAGCAACGCAGCCAACAGTTTCAGCCTTTTGTTTTGGCAGTTTTGTATTAATCCATTTAAGATAATTTGTCGAATCATGAAAATATGAATTAGGTACGATATCAACTCCCAATTGTATTCCTAATTCATCCGCACCTTTTCCGGCAAAAAGTATATACTCTGTTTTTTCCATAACTAATCTTGCTAAAGATATTGGATGCTTTATGATAGTGACTCCTGCAACAGCTCCTGATGACAAATCCTTTCCTTGCATTATTGATGCATCAAGCTCATGTTTACCTTCCGATGTAAAGACAGCTCCTTTTCCTGAATTAAAGAGAATATTATTTTCAAAATAATTTATCACTTTTTCTACGGCATCAATACTTGTACCGCCATTTGCAAGAATATCTTTACCGATATTTAATGCATCGGTTAATGAATTGTAATAAAGTTGTTTTAAATCTTCGGGAATATCTTTTGAAATGTATCCTGCACCACCATGAATAACTATTGCATATTTGTCCGTTTTATTCTGAGCAAAAAGATTGGTATTAAAAATTACAATGACAGATATGAAATAAAAAAGTATTATAGTGCGGTAAATATTTAAGTTCAAAACATGCTCCTAGTTAACTAATTATAAATAAAGTGTTATGAACATGTATAACTTAATAATTTTTCCGTTCATTTACTTCTTTTTAAATACTTCACCCGCTATTTCTATCTCACAAAATACTTTACCCGTGCAGGATGATTTTCATCGGATTTATTTTATAAAACAAAACTGGCATACTGCTGTTGTATTTAATATTAAGGATTTAAACCCTGATCTTTTCAGAGAGTACAATTTATTTTCGGAATTCAATCTTATTGATATCGGCTGGGGGGATGAGAAGTTTTATCAGCATTCCGGATTTGATTCCGGTTTAGCATTCGATGCCCTGTTTTTTGAAACTCCTAGTGCACTTAGAGTTGAAGGAATTTCTACTACTAAGGACGAATATTTTAATCTTTCAGAAATTGTAATTGAACTTGTTGTTTCTGAATTGCAATTTAAAAAAATATGTGCCTTTATCAATAAAACATTTTACTCTACCGATAGTGGAAATATTTTATTTCTTAGTAGTGCTGCAAATAATAGAATTATTTTTTATAAAGCCAATGGATACTATCATTTATTTAACACCTGCAATACCTGGCTAGCAAAAGGGCTTAAACAATCTGGAGTTGAAGTTAATGATGATATTATATTAACCGAGCAATTATTTAATGAGCTGTCAAAAATCGGAACCGTTATAAAATCTAATTACTCTGCTGATTGACCGAAAAATATTTTTAATCCGGTTATTCCTACAATAATCAAAAAGATAAAAAATACTCGCACAAGTTCTTTTGATTCATTAAATAAGATCATTCCCAGGATTGCAGTTCCAACTGCCCCAATTCCGGTCCAAACAGCATATGCAGTTCCAACAGGAAGATATTTGACTGCATAGGCTAATAGACCCATGCTAATTACCATACTTGCAATAGTAAAAACTGAAGGCCATAATTTTGAAAAACCTTCCGTATACTTCAGTCCAATTGCCCATGCAATTTCAAAACAGCCTGCTATAAAAAGAATAATCCAATGCATACTTTAATTACCCGAAAATGAATTTATAATTTCTCTTACTTTGTCCTTATCAGAAGAAAAAGTAAAAGCACTTATCAGCCTATGTGAGTTTTCCTTATCAATAACATTTGGATAGACCAGCTTTATAATTTCTATTTTATTACCTGAAAATGAAAATTCATCAATAATTTGTAAAACCTGCTCTACTAAAAAATGATGATATTTTGATGCGATAGAAACAACACCAATTTTATCCTCGGCAAAACTTTCATTCTGTATACTTTGCAGCAAACCGGCAAAATCTTCATCACTGATTGGACTGTTTGAATTGTATTCTTCATTTTCTTCTAATGGAATTAAATTTAACAGGTCATAACTTTCCATTAATAAAGATTTTGCTCTCACATAATCTCTGTAACTAAGTTTTGTAAGATATTCTCTTTCAAGTTTTTCAAAGTTGGATGATATTCTAAAAATAATTTCACGAACATTCAATTCATCTGGATTAATATTTCTATCAATAGGCTTGTGTTCCTGAGCCATTGCACAGAATGATAGTAATATTAGCAGCGTTATTATTTTTGATTTCATTTATTCCTCTTAATTACTTTTACCGGTTGATAATTCATTACTCAATCGCTTTGCTTTATATAAATCCCGAATCGCTTCCATCATACCAAGGGCACTAACACATACAGTTCTGTTTGCTTCCGTTGTATATATAAAATTACTTGGTAAACTTTCTATATTTCCATCAAAAGCCAAACCAACTATTTCACCTTTTATATTTACAACAGGACTTCCGGAATTTCCACCAACAATATCATTAGTGCTTACGAAGTTCAGTGGTGTTGATGGATCAAAATCCTCAGGCAATTTTTCAAAGTATGATGGTAATTTGAATGGAAATTTTTTATCAAACGAATAATATCTATCCAATGCGCCATAAAAAGTAGTTTTTATTGGAGCTCTTGTTCCATTGTAATCATAACCTTTAACAATTCCATCTGCTAATCTTAACGTAAATGTTGCATCTGGCGGTATAGCATCACCATAAACTTTATACAAAGCCTCACCAAGCATTTGATTTAGAAGTTCTTCCCTATCGATTCTTGCTTTGTTTATATTTTGCATTTTTCTTAAATCATCCTGGGTATTTAGAACGTAAAAAATAAAAGGATCCTCTGATTTCAAAATTGAATCATAACCCTCACCTGCAAGCTTTAGTAATTTATCTTTTGAAGTCAGATCAGAAGATTTTAAGATATCTTCTGCCGCTTGTTTTACTGATTTATTGCCAATAAGTTTTTTAACTATTATATCATCATCAGGCAGATTATTTTTTAGAATATTTAATTGTACAGCAATTAATTTGTCCTGTAATTCTTTATTAAAATCTTTTGGAAATAGTACAGATGTTAATGAATCATATTTTTCTTTTGTAATCTCTGCATTCTTTAATTGATTTGCATATTGAACTAAATTTCTCGCCATTATCAGATATTGAGGAGAATAAAAATTACTTATTGTATATGCATAAATTTTATGTGCATCTTTGCCGGCTTCTTTACGTGATTGTTCTATCTCGTTCCAGATATTTCCAAAACGTTTATTTAAATCATTATTCTCAAAAACAGCTTTTCTAAAATTCTTTTCAAAATCTTTTTTACGCGCCATTAAAAACGGATCAAGTAATGCCTTATAAGTGCCCTCATAAACTTTAAGACCATTTCCTATAGAATAAAGACGCGCAATTAAATTAAAATCTTCGGCATTTGTCTCTTCAACCATTGTTTCATAGATCCTGTACATTTCTTTAAACATATCAACTAGCATTGGGTATTGAATATCTCTTGCAAATTCAATCTGAGCCGTTGTGTTTATTCTATCAGTACTTCCTGGATTTCCAATAACAAACACTGGCTGGTTTTCAGTTATTCCATCGTTGTTCCAGCTAAAGTAAAAATTGGTTTTGATTGGTTTACCATTCTCATAAGCTCTAAGAAAAGCACAATCCAAACCGTAACGCGGATAAGTAAAGTTATCAGGATCTCCGCCAAGTTTTGCAACAAAAAGTTCAGGTACAAAAACCAAACGGATATCATCATAGATTTTATATCCGTACAAAGAATACTTTCCTCCATTATAGAGTGATGTAACTCTAAATGTTAGTTCCGGATGTTCTCTGGAGTATACACTAATCAATTCATCAATTTTTTTATCTCTCAAATCCAATTTCTCTT
>DASVGS010000025.1:0-4219 GCA_036379435.1 Ignavibacteriaceae bacterium | reverse complement strand
AAATGCAAGGATATATAAGAGTATCTCCTTCTAATTCTAATGTTGAGTTATCATTTAGCTTGGGGAAATAAAATTAATGTTTTCAGGTTGTCTTGATAATAAAAATTCAAGTATATAATAACTGCAGATTCGGAAATTATCAGGACAACTATTTTTATCTTAAGGTTTATGATGAATAAGAAATCGAGAATTATGATTCTCATAGCTTCAATAATACTGGTTCTTACTTTTTTCTTTCCGCTTTGGACTATCGATTTGAATGCACCCCAATATCCTGAAGGATTAGGTATCAGAATATGGCTCGATCAGATTTCGGGTTTAAAACCAAATGATCTGCAAAGTATCAACGGACTTAATCATTATATTGGCATGCAGGTAATAGATCCCGATTCTATTCCTGAATTAAAGATTATGCCTTTCATAATAATTTTTATGATTGCTTTCGGTTTATTTAACGCATATTTCAAGAATAAAAAATTGGTTTATGTATGGATAATTTTATTTCTCATTCTTGGTGCAATTGGATTGTATGATTTTTATATGTGGGAATATAATTATGGTCATCAACTTAATCCGAATGCGCCAATTAAAATTCCCGGCATGGAATATCAACCGCCGTTAATAGGATCTAAACAGTTGCTAAATATTAACGCTGTTTCTTTACCTTCCATCGGAACTGTTATTATATTAATTTCGATCTTACTAACTGTGTTTGCACTTTATTATGATAAAAAAGAAATGAAAAAGGAATCTGCTTTATGAAAAAAATAATTTTATTCTTCAGCCTGATGATGCTGGTGATAAGTTCTTGCAGTAAGCAGCCTGAACAAATAGCTTATGGAGAAGATGAATGCGAATTTTGCAAGATGATAGTAATGGATAAACGTTATGGTGCTGAACTGGTTACTGATAAAGGTAAAATTTATAAATTTGATTCAGTTGAATGTTTAGTTGGTTACATCGATAATAAGAAATTAAATGAGAAAGATTATTCATCTGTATGGGTAGGGAACTATTCAAATCCGGGTAATCTTATTGATGCAAGTAAGGCAATTTATTTAAAGAATGATGAATTAAGGAGTCCGATGGGTTTGAATGTTTTAGCTGTTGAAACTCAGGATCAGTTTGATATTATATTTGAAAAAGATGGCGGTAAAAAATTAGTATGGAAAGATTTATTTCCACTGGTAAAAGAGATGTAAGTTGTTAGTTAGATTAATCATAGCGCTAACTTTACTTAATTTATTTTCTGCACTTTCTTTTGCCGAAAAGATAATTGTTGATAAAAAACATTCACTAAACTCAATAAAAAAAGCTATTGAATTAGCAAAACCTTATGATGAAATAATAATCAACAAAGGCTTTTATTCTGAAGCAAATATTATAATTGATAAACCATTGCGATTAACAGGAAAAGATGCTCCAATTATTGATGGAGAAGGGAAGTTTGAAATTTTTACAATTCACTCGGATTCTGTTTTCATATCAGGAATAACTTTTAAAAATGCAGGTGTTAGTTATATAAAAGAAAACGCCGCAATTCGGTTAGAAAACGTAAAAGATTGTGTAATCATGGATTGTAAATTCTATAATAATTTTTTTGGAATTTATCTCGCTGCCTCAAAAAATTGTTTAGTACAAAATAATTTTATCCAATCTCATGGAAAATCTGAAACTTCATCGGGTAATGGTATTCATCTCTGGAATTCCAGCAATGTTAAGCTTAGTAATAATATTATTATTGGGCACCGTGATGGTATTTATCTTGAATTTGTTAAAGATGCATTAATTGAAAAAAACCATAGTAAAAAAAATATACGCTACGGGTTACACTTTATGTTTTCAGATGGATGCACTTATTCGCAAAATAAGTTTGAAGACAACGGTGCGGGCGTTGCAGTTATGTATACCAAAAATGTAGAAATGATTAATAATTATTTTTATAATAACTGGGGACCGGCATCTTACGGACTTTTGTTAAAAGATATTTCTGAAAGTCGAATTGAAAAAAATTCATTCATTAAAAATACAACTGCCATTTATCTGGAAGGCTGCGGCAGAACAGTAATTGAACATAATGTTTTTGAAAAAAACGGATGGGCAATCAAGCTAATGGCCAACTCAATGAACAATAAATTTTCAAGTAATGATTTCATCTCTAATACATTTGATTTATCAACTAACAGCAGACAAAATTTTAATTCTTTTGATGGAAACTATTACAGTAAATATACCGGGTATGATCTTGATAAAAATGGAATTGGAGATGTTGCATACAGACCGGTAAAATTATTTTCTATTTTAGCCGAACAACAAAAACCAACTCTAATTTTAATTAATAGCTTTTTTATAGAGCTATTAAACATTGCTGAAAGTATTTTTCCATCACTTACACCAGAAACACTTGTTGATAATAGTCCTATGCTGCGGAGAATTAATTGATTAGACTAAAGGAAATAGAAAAGAAGTTTGGCAAGTTTGAAGTATTAAAAAATCTATCCTTTAATATTGAGCCGGGAAAAATTACCGCTTTAGTTGGGCCAAACGGTTCAGGTAAAACAACAATAATTAAAACAATTCTGGGATTGGTTAAACCTGATAACGGAGATATTTTAATCAATGATAAATCAATTTTAAATGATTATCATTACAGAAAAAATATTGGCTATATGCCGCAAACAGCAAGCTTTCCTGAAAATTTAACCGTTCGTGAAGTTTTAAAGATGATAAGTGATCTTAGAAATTCAAAAATCCAGCCGATTGATGAACTGATTGAAGCTATGAATTTAACATCAGAAATGAACAAACAGATAAAAACTCTTTCCGGTGGTACCAAACAAAAAGTCAGTGCGTTAATATCATTAATGTTTAATCCTTCAATTATAATTCTTGATGAACCAACAGCCGGACTTGATCCGGTTGCAAGCAGCAATCTTAAAGAATTAGTTATCAAAGAAAAGTTAAAGGGGAAAACAATTATTCTTACCTCACACATAATGAGTGAAATTGAAGAACTCGCCGATCATATTATTTTTTTGATTGAAGGCAAAATAAAATTTGATGGAAGTGTATTTGATCTTTTAACTTACAAAGGCGAAAACAAACTTGAAAAAGCTATTGCCAATATGATGAATGAAAAATCAGCATGGAATTAATTTTTAAAATAATAAAGTTTGAACTAAGCAATGCTTTTAGAAGTAAGTGGATTCTTGTTTACTCACTATTCTTTTTCATTTCAGCGTATCTGCTCCTTAACTTCGAATCTGATAATGGTAAAGCAGCGTTAAGTATGATGAACATTGTTTTAATTGTTATTCCGCTTGTTAGCATAATTTTCGGGACAATGTTTGTTTATAACTCAATTGATTTTATAAGGATGGCACTTTGCCAGCCCATAAATAGAAGTTCATTATTTATTGGCTTATATTTTGGAAACTCAATTCCGTTAGCAGTCGGATTTTTTTCAGGAACCTTAATTGCTTTTGTTATAAACGGAATTACCGTAGCGCTGATCTCGGATTTTTTATTGATACTCTTAGTTGGAGTTGCATTAACTTTTATCTTTACA
Source organism: Ignavibacteriaceae bacterium (assembly GCA_036379435.1). Taxonomy (GTDB): domain Bacteria; phylum Bacteroidota; class Ignavibacteria; order Ignavibacteriales; family Ignavibacteriaceae; genus IGN3. The sequence continues at coordinate 651 of DASVGS010000025.1, read as the reverse complement.
TCTTTAGCATTTCTTATTGCAATTATTTTTTCAGATAAAGCAAAAGGACTGGGCTTCTCAATAATCATCTGGATGGTTTTATCCGTTGTTTATGATGGCTTGATATTATTTGTAGTTTATTTCTTTAGAGATTATCCGATTGAGAATGTTGTTTTAGCAATCAGTTTATTGAACCCGATTGATCTTGCAAGAATATTATTTGTTTTAGGATTTGATATATCAGCATTGATGGGATATACAGGTGCGCTGTTTAATAAATTTTTTGGAAGCTCTTCTGGACTAATAATTTCGATTACACTTTTATTCATTTGGTTTATCACTCCAACTTATTTCGGATTACGATCTTTTAAGCTGAAAGATTTTTAGACACTTTTTGCAATAATCACTTAAATCCGATCTTGTTTTATCAAAATATTCTACTTAATTTTAATCAGACAATTTTATCTGGTTATAAAATGACAGTATTTTTTTCAAAAAAATGTGAGTACGGATTACAAGCTGTGCTTTTTCTGGCAGCACAGGAACATGATTGTGTTTGTCCATCTGAAGTAATTTCTAAAAAACTAAAAATTCCAAAAGAATTTATTTCTAAAATTTTACAAAGCTTAACAGATAGCGGAATCATTGAATCCAAAAAAGGCAAATCAGGTG
>DASVGS010000024.1:0-26939 GCA_036379435.1 Ignavibacteriaceae bacterium | reverse complement strand
TAATTCTGCTTTGGTGAGTTTTTGAGTATCAGATAAGATTAAAAAAGCTCATTTAGATAATTTTTGATAGAAAAACGGCTTTATTCATTTCTTGTTTGTCACCATAATTAATCCTATTTTTGGCTTTGTGATTCGCCCCGTTGAGGGCGTTTTTTGTTAGTATGGATAAAATAAAAGAAAATATAGTACGAATTTCAAACGAAATCGCAGAAAAGCTAAACTTTTTTGTGATAGATATTAATTTTAGGGGCGATGGCAGAAAGAAAATAATTGAAGTTTTTGTTGATGCAGAAAAAAACATTGATGCTGATAATCTTGCTGAAATAAGCCGCGAAATAAATACTGTTATTGAAGAAAAAGATCTGATACAACAAGAGTACAGGCTGGATGTTTCTACTCCCGGTGTTGATAGACCACTAAAATTTCTTAAACAATTTCCCAAGCATATCAACAGAAATTTTGAAGTTACATATAAAGTTGGAGATGAAACGAAAACTATAACCGGAAAATTATTATCCGTAGAAAGAGAAGAGTTAACTTTTCTTTCAAACAAAAAAGAAATTTTAATTGAATTCAAAAACATAACAACTGCAAAAGTTATAATCAGTTTTTCTTAGAAGAGGAGAAAGTAAATGAACTATGATATTGTCGAATCCTTTGCGCAAATGGTAAGGGAAAAAGGCATTGATAAAGATGTACTCGGTGGAATACTTGAGGAAATATTTGGATTGCTCGTAAAGAAAAAATACGGCGAGGAAGCAAAGTTTGATGTAGTTGTTAATATGGATAGAGGCGATATTGAGATATTTCTTGAAAGGGAAATTGTTGAGGTTGTTGAAGATCCAAATACACAAATAAGTCTTGAAGAAGTTAATAAAAAAGGTAATGAAGACGATCTTGAGGTTGGAGAGGATTTTGTTGAGAAGATTGAACTTGCATCTTTAGGCAGAAGACTTGTTGTGCTTGCTAAACAAAGCCTTAATCAAAAAATACGTGAGCTTGAAAAAGAAATTATTTATAATGAATACAATGAACTGCTTGGTGAAATAGTTGTTGGTGATATTTATCAGATTAGAAAAAATGATATACTGGTTAATCATAATAAAAATGAACTTGTACTTCCACGTAACGAACAAATTCCTTTTGAGAAATACAAAAAAGGAGAAACAATCAGAGCTATCGTTAAGGAAGTTAGAAAAGGAAACAGCGGACCAGTAATAATTATTTCGAGATCAGACAATATGTTTTTGAGAAGATTGTTTGAAATTGAAATTCCGGAAATCTATGATGGTATAATTGAAATTAAATCCATTGCCCGCGAACCTGGTGAAAGAGCCAAGATTGCAGTAGAATCTCAGGATGCCAGAATAGATGCTGTTGGTGCATGTGTAGGAATGAAAGGCGTTAGAATTCATGCTATTGTACGCGAGCTTAACAATGAAAACATAGATGTTGTAAGTTACTCTGATGATCCAATAATTTTTATTCAAAAATCATTAGCGCCGGCAAAGCTTAAGAAAATAGAGCTTGATGAAGACGAGAAAAAAGCAGTAGTAACAGCAGACAGCGACCAGGTATCATTAATTGTGGGCAGAAACGGCGTTAATATAAGGCTGGCAATGAAGCTTACGGGTTATGAAATTGAAATCTTACGTGAGGAAAAACCATTTGAAGAATATGAAGAGGATATAGAATTGATTGATATTAAAGAAGAACTTGGTGCCGATGTTTATGATATACTCATCAATCACAGGTACGATACCGCTATTGAAGTTTTAACAGCGGGACCTGAAAAGTTAAAAGAGATTGAAGAGTTTGATGATGCAAAGATTGAAGAAATCTTAGAAATAATTAAATCGCAGTTCGAAGAAGAGGAATAGCCCAAGAAAAGGTAACTAATAAATGTCTGAAACAAAATCGCCCAAAATTAGATTATACAAATTCGCAGCGGAGATCAATCTTTCTTCGGAAAATCTTATTGAGTTTCTGAAAACCAAAGGACACGTTGTTAAATCTCATCAATCTATTCTTACTGAAGAGATGATTAGTGAGATTAATGCCCACTTTAAAAAAGATATAGAAAAAGCAGAACAGCATTATAAAAAAATTGCTGAGTTTAATAAGAAGCGAGCTGATAAATCTGATAAAGATGAAAAAGTAACTAAGATAGAAGAAGAACCTGTACAGGAAGAAGAAACAAAAGAAATCGTAATTACCGATGTTCCTGTTGAAGTTGAACCAGAACCTGTTAAAGAAACAGCAGTTACTGATGAGACTATTACAGAACCGGAAACAGTTGTTGCAGAAGAACCCGAACCCGTTGAAAATAAAATTCCTGAAGTACCCGAAACACCGGAAAAATTTATTTCACCAAAAGAGTCTGAGATAGGTAAAAAGCGAGGCTTAAAGGTAGTCGGGAAGATGGATCTTGGCGAGGATAAAAAAGTTAAACCTCAGGTCAAAAGACTTCCAACTCCTCCTAAAGCTGAAGAAGATAAAAAGGAAACTGCTGCTGAAACAACTTCTGATACTGTAAAGAAAAAGAAGAGACCAAAGACTAAAAAGAAAACAACAACAGAAAGCTCAACAGAAGAAACAGCAACAGTCAAAAAACGGAAACGTGTTAAGAAATTTGAAATTGATGAAAAGGATGTTAAGGCTGCGATTAAGAAAACAATGCTAAGTATGGATGATACAGTTACCACAAATAGAGCCGCATCCAGAAAAAAGAAGAGAAGAGAAAGAGAAGCTGAAGAAGAAAGATTAGAGGAATTAAAATCTTTAGATAAAAATATTATTAGAGTTAATGAATTTATTGCTGTTAGTGAACTTGCTAATCTGATGGGCGTTCCGGTTGGGGATGTAATTTCCAAATGTATTGGTCTCGGATTAATGGTTTCAATAAACCAAAGACTTGATGTGGAAAATATTACGTTAGTGGCAGATGAGTTTGGTTTTGATGTTGAATTTCAAAAAGAATATACCTCTGAAATTTTGGAAGATACTGAAGACGATGATGATGAACTTCAACCAAGACCCCCGGTTGTTACAATTATGGGACACGTTGATCACGGTAAAACATCACTGCTTGATTATATAAGAAGAACCAACGTTGTTGCCGGTGAATCCGGTGGAATTACTCAACATATCGGTGCGTATCGGGTTGATATCGGTGATGGAAAACAAATTACTTTTTTGGATACTCCTGGTCACGAAGCATTTACTGCAATGAGAGCACGTGGTGCCCAGTTAACGGATATTGTTGTTCTTGTTGTAGCTGCTGATGACGCTGTGATGCCGCAGACTGTAGAGGCATTAAATCATGCTCAGGCTGCTGGTGTTCCGATTATTATTGCAATAAACAAAATAGATAAACCGGGTGCAAATCCTGATAGAATAAAACAACAAATGGCTGATAGGAACGTACTGGTTGAAGATTGGGGCGGCAAATATCAATCAGTTGAACTTTCTGCTAAGTCTGGATTAAATGTAGATTTGTTGCTTGAAAAAATTATTCTTGAAGCAGATTTACTTGATTTAAAAGCAAATCCAAATAGACTTACACGCGGCGCTGTTGTAGAAGCAGAACTGGATAAAGGTCGCGGCGTAACAGGAACTATTCTTGTTCAAAAAGGTACTTTAAGAATTGGCGATCCATTTGTTGCCGGAATTCATCACGGAAAAGTTAGAGCAATGTTTGATGAAAGAGGAAATAAAGTAAAAGAAGCTCCGCCATCAACGCCGGTTCTTGTTCTTGGATTTGAAGGTGCTCCGCAAGCCGGTGATACATTTATTGTTCTTGACTCCGAGCGTGAAGCCCGTGAGATAAGCTTGAAGAGACAACAGTTAAAGCGTGAACAAGATCAAAAACAAATCCATCACATCACTCTTGATGAACTTGCTAAGCAGATTAGTATTGGCGGAGTTAAAGAACTTGCATTAATTGTTAAAGGCGATGTGGATGGTTCTGTAGAAGCATTATCTGATTCATTAATGAAACTTAGCAATCAGGAAGTTATTGTTCGTGTAATACATAAAGGTGTTGGCGGAATTTCTGAAAGCGATGTTTTACTTGCTGCGGCCTCTAACGCTATTATTATTGGATTCCGGGTTCGTCCTAATATCAATGCAAGAAAACTTGCTGAGAATCAAAAAGTGGATATTAGACTTTACAGTGTTATCTACGATGCTATCAATGAAGTTAAATCTGCATTGGAAGGTTTACTATCGCCGATAATTTCGGAAGAAGTAACCGGAACAATTGAAATCCGTGATACATTTAAAGTGCCTAAATCCGGTACAGTTGCAGGATGTTATGTACTTGATGGAAAGATTGCAAGGAACAATAAGATAAGATTAATTCGTGATGGTATTGTTATTCACGAAGGAAGCATTGGCAACTTAAGAAGGTTTAAGGATGATGTTAGAGAAGTTGATGCGGGTTATGAATGCGGATTAAATATCGAAAACTTTAACGATATAAAAGTTGGAGATATAATTGAAGCATTTAAACTTGTAGAAACAAAGAAAACACTTGCGTAATTACTTTTAGATTGTGTGGAAAATAAATGTCTTATAGAATTGATAAAGTTGAACATCTTATTAAAGAAGAGATTAGTCTTATTTTTCTGCATAAGTTTTCTCATACTGATCTTGGATTTATAACAATTACAAATGTAAGAGTAAGTCCGGATCTAAAACTGGCAAAAATTTATTTATCGGTTTTTGAAAAAGAAAAAAGAGAACTAGTTCTTAATAAGATTGAAGATAAAAAAGGATTTATCAGATCAGAACTTGCACATAGGATAAGAATTAAATTTATACCCGAGCTAAAATTTTTTATTGACGATACGCTTGATTACGTTGAAAAAATTGAAGGACTGATTAAGAAAATTCACGAAGATGATGATAACAAAACAAACGAAGGATCTCCAGACTCTTAATTATCTTGATGGTCAGGTTATATTGATAGATAAACCTGTTAACTGGACTTCGTTTAATGTTGTAAGCCGAATTAGAAGATTAACAAAAGTTAAAAAAGTGGGGCATGCAGGAACTCTTGATCCTCTTGCAACCGGGTTGTTGATTGTTTGCACCGGAAAAAAAACAAAAGAGATTTCTGATTATCAGGCACAAAGAAAAAAATATACCGGGATAATTACTCTTGGCAAATCCTCTCCTTCAATGGATTTGGCAACAGAAATTACGGAAACAGATTTACCTGATAATTTAAATGAAGAAAAAATTCTTTTAGTCAGAAATAAGTTCTTAGGAAATATTGAACAGGTTCCGCCAATGTTTTCCGCATTAAAACATAAAGGCAAAGCGTTGTATAAATTTGCAAGAGCCGGAAAAGAAGTGAAACGGGAACCGAGGCAGGTGGAAATTTATTCTTTTGATATAAAAAAAATTGAACTTCCTGAAATTCATTTTGAAATCTCTTGTTCAAAGGGAACTTATATCCGGGTTATTGCTGATGATTTTGGAAAAGAAATTGGCTGCGGCGGGGTTTTAAGTTTATTACGCAGAACAGAAATTGGCAATTTTAATGTTGATGATGCGTTTGATCTGGAAGAGTTTACTGAAATGTTTGATACTCAAAATATGAGGAACTAGTTTTTCGAAATTTAAAGTGATTGTCTAAGTTGGACAAAGAAATTTTTGTGAAATTTAAGTTGAAAAATTTCATTGTTCCAGATAAAGTACAAGGAATATTTTTAACAGACATAAGTGATGTAATTATAGATGCAGGTATTTGATAGTATTAAAGATTTAAAGAAGAATAAAAATACTATTCTTACGCTTGGCACCTTTGATGGAATTCATCCTGGTCATTTAAAGATTATTGATAAAATGGTTGACCGCTCAAGGGAATATGGATTTAGAAATGTAGTAATCACATTTCATCCGCATCCAAGAGCAGTGTTAAGCGCAAACAGTGATGTAAAACTTTTGACCACTCCCAGAGAAAAAATAGAACTGCTTCGGAAAAATGGAGTGGAGAATGTTTTGACAATAAACTTTACAAAAGAGTTTGCATCACTTACCGCTGAAGAATTTATATATGATTTTTTAGTTAATGGAATCGGATTAGGTGAAATTGTGTTGGGTCACGATCATCATTTTGGAAAAGGCAGAAGCGGGAATGCAGAGCTTTTAAAGGTAATTGGGGCAAAAGAAAATTTTACCGTTACAACTGTTGATGCTTTTTATATAAATGATGAAGTTGTAAGCAGTACAAAGATAAGAAATGCTTTAAGTAACGGAGAACTTAATAAAGCCAATAGTTTACTTGGTAGAAATTATTCGTTTAGTGGTGTTGTAGTTGGCGGCGATAAAAGAGGAAGAGAACTTGGCTATCCCACTGCAAACATTAAGTTATTATCACAGGATAAACTTCTTCCTGCAATTGGTATTTATGCAGTTAAAGTTATTGTGGGAAGTGAAAAACATATTGGACTTTTAAGTATCGGGAAACGCCCAACTTTTTATAATGAAGGTGAAATTGTTACTGAAGTTTTTATCTATAATTTTGATCGTGAAATTTATGATGCAGTTGTAACATTAGAATTGATTGAAAGATTACGCGGAGAAGAAAAATTTAATTCTGCAGACGAGTTGATCAATCAAATGAATAAAGACAAAGAAAACGGACTGAAAATTTTAACAAATAAATAATTGATTCCGGTTAAATCTGGAATTATATCGTACAAATAAATAAAGGATAGAAAAATGACCAAAGAAGAGAAACTCGAGATCGTCAAAAAATATGGTAAGGACGAAAAAGATTCGGGTAAACCAGAAGTACAGATTGCACTTCTAACAAAAAGAATTAATGATTTAACATCGCACTTTGATGTGCACAAAAAAGATCATCACTCAAGAAGAGGATTAATGATGATGGTAGGTAAGAGAAGAAGACTTCTCGATTATTTAACAAAAGTTGATATTGCACGTTATAGAGCAATAATTAAAGATTTGAACATAAGAAAGTAAAGGTTAATAATGTTAGTTAAGAAAGAAATTGAATTAGGCGGAAGATTATTTTCGATAGAAACCGGTAGATATGCTAAACAGGCAAACGGCTCTGTTATGGTTCGATACGGTGACACTATGGTTTTAGTAACAGCCGTTGCAGCAAGCGAGGCTAAAGAAGGAATGGATTATTTTCCACTTCAGGTTGAGTACAGAGAAAAAACCTCCGCCGCAGGAAAATTTCCGGGCGGATATATTAAACGCGAAGGAAGACCAACTGAAAAGGAAATATTAAGCGCAAGATTGTGTGACAGACCCATAAGACCAATGTTTCCTGTAAGTTTTAATAACGAAACCCAGGTAATAGCAATGGTTTTTTCGTATGATGGAGAAAACGATGCCGATGTTCTTGCTGCCTGCGGTGCTTCTGCCGCTTTAACAATTTCAGATATACCTTTTGATGGTCCGATTGGTGAAGTTAGAATTGGAAGACTTAATGGTGAATTTATTGTTAACCCTACTCACGAACAGATTAAATTAAGTGATATAGAACTTGTTGTTGCAGGTACTTCCGATTCTATAATGATGGTTGAAGGTGAATCCAAAGAAGTTAGCGAGCAGGAACTTTTAGATGCATTAAAATTTGCTCAAGAGGAGATCAAAAAAATTGTTGATCTTCAAAATCAATTAAGAGCAGAAGCTGGAAAAACAAAATGGATAATTGCTGAAAAAACAGTTGATGCAGATCTTAAAAAAGATGTTTATGATTTGGCTGAAACAAAATTTAAAGAAATTGTCTATTCAATTCTTGCAAAAGAAGAAAGAGCTGCAAAGAACAAAGAGCTTTCTGAATTTGTAAAGCAAGCACTTACTGAAAAGTATCCTGAGCAGGAAAAAGTTATAGGCGAAATTCTTCACGATATGGAAAAAGATCTTATGCGTGAAAGAATTTTAAAGGAAGGCATCAGACTCGATGGAAGAAACACAACTCAGGTTCGTCCTATAACAATTGAGTTGGGAAATTTACCAAGAACTCATGGTTCTGCATTATTTACACGCGGTGAAACCCAAAGTTTAACCAATGTTACTCTTGGAACAAAAGATGATGAACAAACAGTTGATGGTTTGTTGGAAGAATATTCAAAAAAATTCTACCTCCAGTATAATTTCCCACCGTTTAGCGTTGGAGAGGTTGGTAGAATGTCAGGAGTCGGAAGAAGAGAAATCGGTCATGGAAATCTTGCTGAGAGATCTTTAAAACAGGTACTGCCTGCTGATGATGTTTTTCCTTATACGGTTAGAATTATTTCAGATATTCTTGAATCTAATGGTTCATCATCTATGGCTACTGTTTGTGCAGGTTCGCTTGCACTAATGGATGCCGGAGTTCCTGTTACCAAAGCAGTTTCCGGAATAGCAATGGGTTTGGTAAAAGAAGGAAATGATTATGCAATTTTAACAGACATACTTGGAAACGAAGATCATCTTGGTGATATGGATTTTAAAGTTGCAGGAACCAGTGATGGTATAACAGGTTTCCAGATGGATATTAAAATTCAGGGAATTTCTTTTGAAATCATGGAGAAAGCACTTCATCAGGCAAAAGAAGGCAGAATGCACATTCTTGGCAAAATGAATGAAGCCATAAGTAAGCCAAAAGATTCATTATCTCCTTATGCTCCAAGATTAATTACAATGAATGTTGCAACAGATCAAATTGGATTAATTATTGGTCCCGGTGGTAAAACAATTCAAGGTATGCAAAGATTATTTGGAGTTAACATAAATATTGAAGATGATGGAACTATACACATTGCTTCTCCAAATAAAGAAAATGCACAGCAGGCCAAAGATTACATCAAAAAATTAACTGCTACTCCGGAAGTTGGTGAAGTTTATGATGGTGTTGTAACAAAAATTGCCGACTTTGGTGCATTTGTAGAAATTCTTCCAGGCAAAGAAGGTTTGCTGCATATTTCTGAAATTGATAATAAAAGAGTGAACAAAGTATCAGACTATCTTAAAGTTGGTGATAAAATAACCGTTAAACTTTTAAAAATAGAAAACGGTAAGTTCTCTTTAAGCAGAAGAAAATTATTGACTGAAGCAGCAGAAAAAGAAGCTAAAAATAATCCACCGGCAGAACAACCGGCTGGTTAGTTTCGTAAATTGGAATTTTATAGTGATGTTTTTATGTCACACTGAGCTTGTCGAAGTGTGACAGCTATTATTTTATAGTCAGTCTTCGATAAGCTCAGACTGACATAATTTTACAACAAGTAACTTGCATAAGTTATTTATTGGTAAATAAATTTTTAACAGGAATTTAATGCTTATTGCATTATTAAAATTTTTTAGGAGTTTTATAACTCAAAAACCGCTGTTAGTTGACAGCTGTGGATTTTACCGGTCTCAAAGCATTCCTTTGCTCAATTCAGAGTTCCAAAAGTTTTTATTAATGAAATGTTTTATTTCATACAAAGAGTTTTTTATTTATGATAAAAGAAATTATAATCAATTCATCTTCCAACCAAACACGTGTTGCAATTACAGAAGATGGAGATCTAGCCGACTTTTTTGTTGACTATCCTGAAAACAGGAGAATGGTTGGGGATATTTATCTTGGAAGAGTTGCCAGGGTACTGCCCGGGATAAGAGCCGCATTTATCGATATCGGAATGAAGCATGATGCATTTTTGCACTTTTCAGATATTGGAGATCGGACAAAACAGTTTCAGGATATGCTCGGCGAAGAAGATTCGGATGTTGAAGATTCAGATGATGAAGATTCAAACAAAACAAATCGTTCAAATGGAAATGGTACTCCACCAAATCCATTACCATCAATTACAAAACTGCGCAAGGGGGAAGAAATATTAGTACAAATAACCAAAGAACCCGTTAATAATAAGGGTGTACGTGTTACTTCTTCGGTTTCTTTGCCCGGTAGATTTTGTGTTCTCCTTCCTTTTGATAATAAAATAGGCATTTCAAAAAAAATATCTGATTATAAAGAGCGAAGAAGATTAAGAAATATTGCCCGTGGAATTTTACCTCCCAATTATGGATTAATAATACGTACAGTTGCAAAAGATCAGGCAGAGGATGCTGTTAAAGAAGATCTGAATAATCTTGTAAAAACCTGGAAGACTATTGAGACAGCAGCAAAAAGTGAAGAACCACCAACTCTTGTCCATCAGGATCTAAGCACAACCGACAGTGTTATTCGTGACTTGCTAACTCCGGACATTTCAAAAGTATTTGTAGATTCCAAAAAACTTTACAAACAAATTAAAAGTTATGTTCAATTAGTACAGCCAAATCTTTTAGAAAAGATAGAGCTGTATAAATCTTCATCATCCATCTTTGATGAATTTAAGATTGAAACGCAAATCAATACATTGATGGGAAGAAAAGTTCCACTTCCCAGCGGTGGTTATCTTATAATTGAACATACCGAGGCAATGGTTGTTATTGATGTTAACAGCGGACGTTATGCAAAAAGCAAAGAACAAGAACTCAATTCACTTAAAACCGATCTTGAGGCATCGAGGGAAATTGCAAGACAATTGCGTTTAAGAGATATTGGCGGAATAATAGTTATCGATTTTATAGATCTTGAAGAAGATAAAAACAGAAAAAAAATATATGACGAATTAAAAAAAGAATTCCGAAGAGATCGTTCTAAAGTTTCTGTGCTGCCTATGAGTGATTTTGGGTTGGTGCAAATAACAAGACAAAGAATACGCCAGAATATTATGCAGGCAATGAAAGAAGCTTGTCCGGTTTGCGGCGGCTCGGGATTTATTACAAAAGAATCACATCTTGTTTATGATATTGAAGATTGGTTAAAGAGATTTAGAAGATTTTCACGAGAATTCAGCCTGATCATCAAATGCCATCCATCGGATGCAACAAGATTACAGGACAAAAAGTTTACAAGGATACAAATAAAATATTTAGTTAGATTACGCATAGAAGAAGATACCAGCATACCAATGGGTAAGTTTAGATTTTTCTCAAAGAAAAATGGTACTGATCTAACAGAAAAGTTTAAGTAAAAAGGAGTTGTGTTATGAAATTTTTTATCGATACTGCAAACATAAATGAAATTAAAGAAGCTGCTGCTCTCGGTATTCTTGATGGAGTTACCACCAATCCATCATTAGTTTCTAAAGAAGGAAAAGATTTTAGAAAATTACTGGATGAAATTCTGGCTATTGTAGATGGACCCGTAAGTGCCGAAGTTGTTTCTACTGATTATGATGGAATATTAAAAGAAGCTCACGAACTTTCTAAAATTCATAAGAATATTGTTGTAAAAGTTCCTTTAATTAAAGAAGGGCTGAAAGCTGTCCGAACATTAAAATCTGAAAACATTAAAACTAATGTTACGCTTTGTTTTTCAGCATCACAGGCATTGCTTGCCGCAAAAGCAGGTGCAACATATATAAGTCCTTTCGTTGGCCGGCTTGATGATATAAGTCATGATGGAATGGAGTTGATCTCACAGATAGTGCAGATTTATAAAAATTATAATTACAAAACAGAAGTACTTGTTGCAAGTGTAAGACATCCGCTGCATCTGGTTGAAGCCGCTTTAATGGGTGCCGATGTTTGTACAATGCCGTTTTCTGTAATTGATAAATTATTTAATCATCCTCTTACAGATATCGGGCTGGAAAAATTCTTAAGTGATTGGAAAAAATCTCAAAGCAAATAAATTATTAATATATATGGAATAAAAAATGAAACGCACGACTTTCTATAATATTCATAAAAAATTAGGCGCTAAAATTGTTGAGTTCGCGGGATATGAAATGCCTATCCAATATTCATCAATTATTGCAGAACATAAGTCAGTAAGAAATTCAGTCGGAGTTTTTGATGTATCACATATGGGTGAAGTGTTTGTAAAGGGAGAAAAGGCTCTGGATTTTGTGCAGGACATAACCGTTAATGATGCTTCAAAACTTTTTCCCGGAAGGGTACAATACTCAGCAATGTGTTATGAAGACGGCGGTATTGTTGATGATCTGCTGGTTTACAGAATTGCGCAGGATGAATTTTTATTAGTGATTAATGCTTCTAACATTGAAAAAGATTTTGCCTGGATGCAGAAGAATAACAAATTCGGTGTTCAATTATCAAATCGAAGTGATGAATTTTCATTGCTTGCGGTTCAGGGTCCAAACTCACTTAAAACTCTGCAAAAACTTACAGATACAAAAATAAGTTTAGAGTACTATCATTTTGAAAAGATCAACTTAGCTGGTATTGATATGATATTTTCCAGAACTGGTTATACTGGCGAGCTTGGTTATGAGCTTTATTTTACCGGAGATGAAAAAACTGCAGAAAATTTGTGGAATAAAATATTTGAAGCAGGAAAAGAATTTGATATTCAACCGGTTGGATTAGCAGCAAGAGATTCTCTTAGATTAGAAATGGGTTTCTGTCTTTATGGAAATGATATTGATCAGACGACAAATCCATTAGAAGCAGGGTTGGGTTGGATCACAAAACTTTCAAAGCCTGATTTTGTTGGTAAGGATGCATTATTAAAAGCAAAAGAAAATGGACTTAATAGAAAACTGGTTGCAATAACTTCTGAAGAAAAAATCTTTCCAAGACATGGATATGACATTTCATTAAATAATACTAAAATTGGTACAGTAACCAGTGGTACCGTAAGCCCAATGTTAGATAGACCAATTGCATTAGGTTATGTAGAAACAAAATACAGTGAAATAGGTTCTGAGATTAATTTTTTAATTAGAGGGAAAGAAGTCCCGGCAAATGTTGTTAAACTGCCATTTGTAAAAAGATAAATTATATATGAAGTTAAATGTATTTCTTTCACCTGTAATTGTTGATGAACTTTACTTTACAGGTAAAACTACTGTTGTTATTGATGTACTTCGTGCAACTTCAACAATTGTAACTGCAATTAATAACGGGGCAAAAGAAGTTGTACCTGTTGCAAGTGTTGAATTTGCTGTAAAAGTATCCGGCGGAATGTTTGGCGGACAAATTTTACTCGGTGGTGAAAGAAACACAAAGAAAATAGAAGGCTTTGCTCTTGGTAATTCACCTTTTGAATATTCAAAAGATATTGTTGAAGGAAAAACAATTGTGTTTTACACTACAAACGGTACTAAGTCTATTGCAAAAGCAAAGTATTCAGAAAATTTATTCACCTGTTCTTTCTTAAATATCAGTGCCGTGGCAAAACATCTTATAAGTTTAAATACTGATGTTGAAATTGTATGTGCCGGAAGAAATAATTATTTCTCTATCGAAGATTCTATTTGTGCGGGAATGTTAATATCTAAACTTAAAAAAGTTAATGAGAATTCGTATCTAAATGATTCCGGAACGGCGGTTCTAACCTTGTACGAAAAGTATGGCAGCAACTTAATAAAGATGATGAAGGAATCTGATCACGGAAAAATTTTGCTTGAAAATGGATTCGATGCTGATCTTGAATATTGCAGTTCCATCGATGTAATTGATGCGATACCTGCTTATGCAAACGGAGTATTGAAAAAACTGAAACTTAATTAATTGTTTTAATAAAAATTTTAGATGGCACTTAAAAAGAAAAAAAGCGTAAAAGAAAAAAATGGTAAAAAAGCTTCGAGCAAAAACTATTTTATTTTAACGCCCGAAAATAAGAAACAGATTTTTGGAATATTCCTGCTGATAATATCTGTTATATTGTTTTTAAGTGTAATCACTTTTGATAGACGTGACGAAGCAAATCTAAAAAATTTCTTTTCTGATTTTTTTACCTCGTTTGACCAAAAACTGGATGTACAAAACTGGCTGGGTGTTGCCGGTGCTCATTTTGCAATGTTTTTAATCAAAGCTACATTCGGTTATTTTTCAATCACAATTCCTATTGTGCTCTTTTTGTGGGGAATATCATTTTTCAAAAAAATTGATTTTAAATTCAGACTTCATGTTTCCAACTTTCTCTTAATAAGCTCAATTCTGTTTGCTACATTTTTCGGGGTGCTGCATGAAAATTACGGATTGTTTTTATCAACGTATGAATTATCCGGATTTATCGGGGATCATCTTGGAAAATTTATTAGCGGATTGGTAGGAGGTATAGGCAGTATACTGATCCTTTTCGGTTCATTTATAACTCTGCTGATATTTGCGCTGGATATAAATATTGAAAGTATTATTAATTTCTTTAAGGAAATGATAACATCTGATGATGAGGAAGCTGAAGCAGAAAGTAAAAAAGATATTGGTGTAATCGATGAAAAGGAAAAAGAAAATCTTGATAAAATCAAAAAATTAAGTATTGATAAAAAGAAGAAAAAAGGGAAAGAATTATCAGAAGAACTATCCGTTAGTGAATTAATGGAAAAAGAAGCCGAAGAGCAAACACGAATAAGAATAATCCGTAAAGATGACGTGCCTGTTTCAGCAGCTGAAAATGAAGTTTTAAATGAAGAAGTTAAAAAAGTTGATATCGAAAAAACCGGTGAGTTACCTGAGAAGAAAGAAAAAACCGAAGCGGAATTAGAACAAAAACTTCCGAATCAGTGGGAAGAAAACATTGAATATAAAATGCCGGGACTTGATTTGCTTGATCCTGCACCAGAAGAAAATTATCAGGTTGCTGAAGAAGAGTTAACTCATAATGCCGAACTTCTTAAAGAAAAATTAAAACTTTTTGATATTGAAATAAAAGATATATCCGTTACACCAGGTCCGGTTGTTACATTGTACGAAATTGTTCCAGCGCCTGGAGTAAAAATTAGTAAGATTGTAGGATTGGAAAATGATATTGCACTTGCACTTGCCGCACGTGGAATAAGAATCATTGCACCAATTCCTGGTAAAGGTGCTATTGGTGTTGAAATTCCAAATGCAAAAGCATCACTTGTAAATGCGCGTGCCGTAATTGGCAGAATAAATGAATCTGATGCAGAGCTGCCGCTTGCTCTTGGTAAAACAATAAGCGGAGATGTTTATGTTGCTGATCTTGCAAAGATGCCGCATTTATTAATTGCCGGATCAACTGGTTCCGGTAAAAGCGTTGGCATAAATATGATTGTTGGCAGTTTGCTTTATACAAAACATCCATCAGAAGTTAAGTTTACAATGGTCGATCCTAAAAAAATTGAGCTTTCATTCTACAATAAACTTCGTAAACATTATTTGGCGGTTTCTCCTGATCTTGATGAAGAAATTATTACGAGTCCGCAAAATGCAGTGCTTATGCTTAAGAGTGTTGAATATGAAATGGAAAGAAGATACGATAAACTTGCAAAAGCGGGAGTAAGAAATATTGTTGATTACAATAAAAAAGTTAAAGATCCCAAAACAAGACCGCACGATACTGATAAAATAAAACATCACCCGATACCGTATATAATTGTAATTGTTGATGAGCTTGCAGACTTAATGATAACTGCAGGAAAAGAAGTTGAAGAACCGATAACAAGGCTTGCTCAACTTGCACGTGCTGTTGGTATTCATCTTGTACTAGCTACTCAGCGTCCTTCGGTTAATGTTATAACAGGAGTTATAAAAGCAAATTTCAGTTCAAGGATTGCTTACCAGGTTGCGACAAAAATTGATTCACGTACAATCCTTGATATGAACGGTGCAGAACAATTGCTGGGCAGAGGTGATATGCTATTTCTTCCGACCGGCTCACCTAAACCGATAAGAGTGCAGAATGCATTTATCTCAACTGAAGAAGTTGAAAAAATTACAAACTATGTTTACAGCCAGCCGGCATATTCAAAACCATATTTTCTGCCATCGTTATATGAAAAGAAGAAAGATTCCTCAGGCGGTGTTTCATCTGATCTTGATCCAATGTTTGAGGATGCTGCAAAAGTGATTGTCCGGCATCAGCAGGGATCAGTATCTTTGCTTCAGCGAAGATTGAAATTGGGATATTCGCGTGCGGCACGAATTGTAGATCAACTTGAAGAGGCTGGTATTGTTGGACCAAATGATGGAAGTAAAGCCCGTTCTGTTTTAGTTGAGAACGAGGAACAACTTGAAACAATTCTGCGTAATCTTTAGTCCAAACATTAAACTATTTTTTAGATAATAAGAGTTTAAAATGAAAATATTTATTAGTCTTCTATTCTTTATTGCTTCAACATTTACCTTTGCACAAACTGCCGAAAGCGTGCTTAAATCATTGCAAAATAAATTTGATTCAATCTCGGATATTAGTGCGGATATTGTACAAAAATCCGGTGGAAGATTGACCGGAAATGGTAAGTTACTTTTTAAGAAGGACAATAACCTTAGAGTTGAAATTGGTAAGCAAACTATCATTGCAAATGGTGAGACAACATGGAACTATAGTAAAAAGGATAATAAAGTAATCATTAATAATTATGATGAAGCAGGCTCAGGATTGTTTTCTATAAATTACCTTGTTTATAAGTATCCAACAGAATGTAATTTAAATTTATTGTCTGAAGGAAGCCAGCAGATATTGGTTTTGACCCCCAAATCTAAACGCAACAGCCTTGGTGAAGTAAAACTTTATATATCTAAAGAAAATTTGATAGATAGAGTAATTGTTTCAAATCCTGCAACCGGAACTATGGATGTTTCTTTTTCAAATTATAAACTCAATCAGAAATTACCTGATTCACAATTTTCATTTACAGCACCGGAAGGAACAACTGTAGTTGACCTTAGATAAAAAAAGTAAATTTGGAAAAGTAGGAACAATTGTTAACTATGGTATTTCTATCATACTAACAGTTGTTTTTCTTTACATTGCATTTTATAATGTTGATTTTGGTGAAGTACTAAAAATTGTATCTCATGCAAATTTATTTTGGGTGTTTATCTTTGTACTGGTTACTATGATTGGCCATTATTTCCGGGCTGTTAGATGGAAATACATACTCAATTCCGTTAAATCAAACACTTCGATGAAAAATCTTTTTGGCGCACTTATGGTTGGGTATGGGGTAAATTGCGTTACACCCAAACTTGGAGAAGTTACGCGAGCTGTACTTATTGGTAAATGGGAAGGATTGTCACGCTCATCAATGTTTGGAACAGTTATACTGGAAAGAATTATTGATATAATCTCGATGGGTGGTTCTATAATTATTGCGTTGTTTATGACAAGTGTAAGTTTATCAGATAAATTTCCATGGCTGATTTCCTCATTGTATATAATGGGTGGAATTATTGTTCTGGCAATTTTAATACTTTGGCTGATATTAAAATCCCGCGAAAAATTTTCTGAAATAATTATTAGAATTGTTGGAAAAGTTTCGCTTAAACTGGCTCAAAGACTTGCTTATATCTTTACAATGCTGGCTGAAGGTTTTGCAAGTTTAAAAGGTGTAAAAAATTATTTTTGGACAATTTTCTGGACTGTGGCAATAATAATTATTTATGCATTCGGTTCATACGCCGGATTATTGATGCTTGATATGCAAAATTTCCAGCCCGTTACTTTTGCAATGGGGTGGATTATTATGAGCATTAGTGCAATTGGTGTAATTATACCAACTCCGGGCAGTACAGGATCTTATCACACACTTGCAAAATCAACATTAGTATTAATATTTGGATTTAATGAAACAATTAGTGTTGCATATGCATTTTTAACCCATATTATCGGATACATTATATTTATTATAACAGCATTATTTATGTTCTTTATTGTTAACAAGCAAAAAGAAAATTTACTTGATGTTGTAGAAACGGAAATTTGAAAATTATGAAGAGTTCACTTACATTTTTAATAGTTGTTGTCCTGTCGGCTATTAGTTTCGCACAAAATCCAAATGAAGTAAGAGCTTCGATGGGAATTGATTTTGTAAGCGTTCCAAAATTGAAAAATTATCTTGAAGTAATTAATCAGGAAAGATTAAGTGATTTTAGTTCCGCCATTAATTTTTCTGGTTCTTATGGAAGAATGATGGGACCAAACAGCCAATTAGAAATTGAACTTGGATATTTGCTCAATTCACATAACTTTAATTTAACGGGTGGCACATACGATCTGACATACTCATTAATAATGCCTTCTGTTTTGTATAATTATGTATTAACCGGTACGGGATATAATTTTAAATTTGGTGGTGGCGCCGGAGTAAGGGTTTTATCAATTACAGAAAAATTACCCGGTGATCCCAATAATTATGGTTATTCTAAAATAGGATATGGATTTATTTTACGGGCTGTGGGAAACACATCAATTGCAGAAAATGTTTTTGCACATATTGGCGCTGATATCCGTTATGATGTAATTAGTGAAACTTCTCCAACAATAGATGGCAATACAATTGGCGATGTTAACTTTAATTCACTTTCAGTCGGCATACGGCTGGGAATTTCATATCAATTTTAAGGAGTTTGATTGAGCTTAATTGAAGCTATTATTTTAGGAATTATTCAGGGGCTAACTGAGTTTCTTCCAATCAGCAGCACAGGGCATTTAACTCTTGCCGGAAAATTTATGGGTTTAATTTCAGATAAAAATCCTGAACATTGGACTTCATTTATGGCGGTTATCCAGTTGGGGACGATGCTTTCAGTCCTGATTTATTTCTGGAAAGATCTTTGGAATATTTTTAATGAATTTTTAAAACAAAATGTACAAAGAAGAATAAAGTATTCTGAACAGTCTTTAAACTCAAAACTTGGATGGTTAATAATTTTAGGTACCATTCCTATTGTAATTATTGGTTTATTATTTAAAGATATTATTGAAGGAGCCTTAACCAAAGATCTTTATGTAATTAGCGGCAGTCTTATTGTGCTTGCAGTTATTCTTGCCCTGGCAGAAAAAACTGCAAAGTTCAAAAAAAATATGGAAGACATAACAGTATTGGATTCTATTCTGATTGGATTTGCACAGGTTGTAGCATTAATTCCCGGTTCATCACGATCCGGTACTACAATTACAGGCGGATTATTTCTTGGATTAAAGCGAGATGTTGCAGCGAGATTTTCTTTTTTATTAAGTGTGCCCGCTGTTCTTGCTAGCGGATTACTTCAATTGGCGGAATCTTTAAAATATATAAATTATGATTTAACAATTAACTTAATTACAGCAACATTGGTCTCAGCTGTAAGCGGTTATCTTGCAATAGATTTTTTATTGAAGTTCTTAAAAAAGAACTCGACTTTTATTTTTATCTTTTACAGAATTGCACTTGGAGTTTTAATATTAATATTACTTTATTCAAATATAATTAATCCATAAGGAGGTTAAATGAAAAGACTAATAGTTGCAGCTGCAATCTTAAGTTTGATTTTATCATCAAATAATTTTTCACAAAAAAAGGAAACGAAAATAATGAGTGACAGTACAACGGTTGCTATCATAAAAACAAATATGGGCACAATTGAAATTGAATTATTTGCCAAAGAAACTCCAAAGACAGTTGAAAATTTTGTAGGACTGGCAAACAAGGGTTACTATAATGGTGTAATCTTTCACAGAGTCATTGATGGTTTTATGATTCAGGGCGGAGATCCGACAGGAACCGGACGCGGAGGAGAAAGTATCTGGGGTAAAAAATTTAATGATGAAATAGTTCCTGAACTTGTATTTGATAAAGAAGGTTTGCTTGCTATGGCAAATGCCGGGCCTAATACCAATGGAAGCCAGTTTTTTATTACTCTTGCGCCAACAAAATGGTTAAATGGTAATCATACAATTTTTGGTAAAGTTATTGCGGGAATGGATGTTGTAAAAGCTATTGGTAAAGTTGAAAAAAATGCTCAGGATCGTCCAGTAAAAAATGTTGTTATGGAAAGTGTAACGATAGAAAAAAGATAAATAGATAATTTTGATTTATTAAATAAGATGACATCTTTTTGAAAGATGTCATCTTTGATTTTTAAAGTAGAAAATGGCTAAAAGTAAAGCAACGCCTATACAGGAAATTGAAAAACAATTAAAGCAAAAAAAGATTTTACCGCTTTACTATTTGTTTGGAGAAGACAGCTTCAGCATTGAAATTACATTAGATGCAATTGAAAAAGCTGTTCAACCTTTCATTACCTCAGATTTTGATAAAGAAAGTTTTTATTCTGACAACCAATCTTTTTCAAATATTATAAGTCTTGCTTCGGCATTTCCTTTCGGTTCAGAAAAAAAACTGATTATCTTTAAACAGGTTGAAAAGTTAAAAGATAAAAAAGAATTAACTTCCTATGCTAAATCTCCCGCGGAATTTACAACCCTGGTTTGTATTCATGATGGAACAATTTCAAGTTCAGATTCTGAACCATATAAAACTCTTGCAGCGCAGGGTTTTCTTTATGAAGCAAAGGAATTAAAAGGAAAAAGTTTGATAGAGTGGCTCATATCGGCTGCAGAAAAAAAAGGTAAAACCATTTCCTATGATAATGCACAACTGCTTACGGATATATCCGGTGAAAACCGGAATATGCTTGAAGCTCAGCTGGAAAAAATATTCCTTTATATTGGTGAAAGTAAAGAAATAACTATAGATAGTATTCGCGGATTATCAACGTCATTAAAACAATACACAATTTTTGATTTACAAAATGCACTGGGTAAAAAAAATAAATCCGCCGCACTAAAAGTTCTATTTAATCTTCTTAAAAATGGGATGGAACCGATACAAATTGTTGCAATGCTAAATAAATATTTTACCGGCCTTGCACGATTGACAGAATTAACTGCTCTCAACACAAATGAATTTCAAATCGCAAGAATTTTAGGCACTCATCCCTATTATCTTAAGGATTATAGAATTGCAAGATCAATATATTCGGATGATCATCTGACAAATGTTTTTTCGGCTTTATTAAAAGCTGATTTAGCTATTAAAACCACATCGCTTGATGATTATACATTATTAAGCGTGTTAATTGCAGAGATTATTGCCAATTAAATTTGATTAAATATAACCAAAACCTTTTCTTATCTTTTTCGTAAATTTTGTCCCGAAATTGAAACAAACATCAAACTAATAAAGTATAAAAGCGTTGACTGAAAGAAATATTAACGAATTTACTGACGAAGAACTGATAATTGAATTTCAGAGCAGCGGGAATGAAAAGGCATTTGAAATATTAGTACAGAGATTTAAAAACCCGTTAACAAATTATGTGTATAGATTTCTTGGAGATTATGATTCTTGCGTTGATGTTGTACAGGAAACTTTTGTAAAAGTGTTTCGCTACAAAGATAATTACAGTTCCGTTGCAAAATTTTCTACATGGGTTTACACAATTGCAGGTAATCTTGCAAGAACTGAATATCAGCGCAAAAGAAGAAAAAATTTTTTTTCCATCAGCAGTTATGGCGAAGAAGAAAAAACATTTGATATACCGGATAATTCTAATAGACCCGATGTTGCTGCTGATATGAACATAAAAAATGAAATTATTCAGAAGGCTTTATTAAAAGTGCGCGATTCATATCGTGAAGCTGTAATTCTTAGGGATATACAGGAGCTTTCTTACGAAGAAATAGCAGTTATAATGAAAATAGAAGTTGGTACTGTAAAATCAAGAATAAACAGAGGCAGAGCAGAGTTGCAGAAATATCTAAAAGATATTTATAATGATTAAGGCATAATGAAATGAATGACGAAGAAAAAACATATAAAAAATTACTGGATGATCTAAAAAATCTTCCTAAAATTGATGCGCCCAAAAATTTTGAAACAGAACTTTTAAGAAAAATAAATTTATCCGGTTATGAAAAGAAAGAAAGTTTCTGGAGTAAATTAATTTCACCCGGTAAACTGGCACCTGCTGCTATTGCAATTGCTTCTGCAGCAATAATCTTTTTTGTTGTAGATATTAATTCAAATGAAATAGAAGATCCACTTAATATTGCACCAAGATTACGCGAAGATTTAGTAGTTGTTAAATCTTTAGATGAGATTCCTGTACAGCCGCAAGAAGAATCTAAACGGGAAAAAAAACAATCAAATGCCGCTGAAGAAAAAGTGATAGAGACAAAAGAAAATGAAACACCAGAAAAGTCTAATGTTGTTATTAAAGATGGATCAGAAGTTAACTCCAAAGGTATCGAAAAATCATTAAAGGATGAGATGATTTCTGGTAAACCCGATGAGGACAATTTAAAATCTGAAGAATCAGGAAGTTTGGGTGGAAACACTGTGCCATCTGCTACAACTTTGGCTTCTGAAATAAGTAGAACTGATAGTTTTGAAAGAGAAATAAAAAAAGTACAAAATGAAATCCAGAATCTTCCAGTTGTAAAAAGTAGTTCAGAAAATGTAAATAAAGACAATATCAACTTTATGCAAAGAAACCTCTCTTCTGAAGAGAAAAGGGAAGTTCAGCAGTTAAAGATGAAGGTGCAGACTGAAAAAAGCACGAAAATTGATCAGAAACAAAACAAATAGCCCCAAAGTTATATTGGATAATAATACTAAAACTTCTATATTTACAGCCACGATTTTAAAAAAACCATTATTTTAGGACTTTTATGAAAAAAGGAATTCACCCAGAATATAAACCAGTTGTATTTCAGGATGCATCTTGTGATTTTGCAATTTTAACACGCTCAACTATTAGAACTACCGATACGATTAAATGGACAGATGGAAATACTTATCCTTTAGTTAAGTTGGAAATTTCAAGCGGTTCTCATCCGTTCTTTACAGGAAAACAGAAGCTGCTTGATACTGCCGGTAGAGTTGAAAAATTCAACAAAAAATACAGCAAAAAACAATAATCTTTTTTGGAGAGATTTAATTTTATTAGCCTCGATCTATCGGGGCTTTTTTATTTTTGACTTTTGAGAAACTTTCAATTTATGTAGGTTGTTATATAATTATATGAATAAAAAATTGAAACAAATACTTATCGCCGTAATAATTGTAGTTGTACTGGCAATTGCATTACTTCCCAAATTATTATCATCTTCTAAAAGCGGTAACGATATTATGCCCGGCGGCAGACCCGATATGGTTGTACCTGTTAAAGCCCACATTACATCTTTGGAAACATTGAACAATAGTGTTTTTACTACAGGCAGTATACTTGCCAATGAAGAGGTTGAATTAAGAAGCGAAGTATCCGGCAAGATTACTAAAATACTTTTTAAAGAAGGTTCCTTTGTTAATAAAGGAGATCTTCTTGTTAAAATAAATGATGCGGATTTACAGGCACAATTAAGAAAAGCCGAATCAAAAGTAAAACTATCCGCAGAAAAAGAAGCCAGGCAAAAACAATTGCGTGATGGTAATTTGATCAGTCAGGAAGAGTATGATAATACGCTTGGTGAGTTAAATGTTAATCAGGCAGATTTTGATTTAATAAAAGCTCAAATAGATAAAACAGAAATTAAAGCACCGTTCAGTGGAATAGTCGGGCTAAGATCTGTAAGCGAAGGAAGTTATGTTACAACTTCTACCGTAATTGCAAGGCTGCAAAATTTTAGCAATTTAAAAGTAGATTTTTCTATACCGGAAAGATATTCTGCATCCGTAAAAAATGGTGATGAACTTGAATTTAAGATTAGCGGCAGTACTAATTTATTTAAAGCAAAAGTCTATGCAATCGATCCCAAAATTGATCCGGGTACACGTACTCTAAAAATAAGAGCTGTCTGCAGTTCATCTTATAAAGAATTGGTACCGGGTGCTTTTGCAGAAGTTGAGTTAAACTTAAAACAAATTAATGATGCAATATTAATTCCTACCGTTGCTATTGTTCCTGAATTAAAAGGGCAAAGTGTTTATCTTTATAAAAACGGCGTTTCCGTTCCACAAAAAGTTGAAGTTGGAATTAGAGAAGCCGAACGCGTACAAATAACCTCTGGTTTAAGCAAGGGTGATACAGTTATCACTTCGGGTATTTTACAAATCAGACCAAACTCTAAAGTTAAAATTTCAGAAATTAATTAATTGTGAATTCCTAAATGAGTCTATCTTCCATAAGTATTCAAAGACCGGTTCTCGCAATTGTAATGTCGATTGTAATTGTTGTATTTGGAATTCTCGGTTACACCTATTTGGGTGTAAGAGAATTTCCCTCCGTTGATCCCCCGATTATAACTGTATCCACAACTTATGTTGGTGCAAATGCGGATGTTATTGAAAGCCAGATTACAGAACCGCTTGAAGAATCCATTAATGGTATTGCAGGTATTAAATCTCTTACCTCTGTTAGCCGCGATGGCAGAAGCACAATAACAGTGGAGTTTGATATCGATGTTGATCTTGAAGCCGCAACAAACGATGTACGTGATAGAGTTTCACGTTCGCTTTCAAATTTACCGCCCGATATTGATATCCCGATAGTTGCCAAAGCTGATGCAGATGCTACACCCATAGTTTTTTTAAATGTTCAAAGCGATACAAGAAATCTTCTTGAACTTACTGAAATTGCTAACAACGTTTTTAAAGAAAGATTTCAAACCATTGCAGGAGTTAGCAGTGTGCAGATTTGGGGAGAAAAAAAATATGCAATGCGCCTCTGGATGGATCCCGCTAAACTTGCAGCGTTTCAGTTATCTCCTGTTGATGTTAGAAACGCTCTTACCCGGGAAAATGTTGAACTTCCATCCGGTAGAATTGAAGGGGATAATACAGAACTTTCAATAAGAACAATCGGCAGACTTCAAACCGAAGAAGAATTTAACAATCTTATTATTAAGGAATCCGAAGGCAGCATTGTAAGGTTTAGAGATGTTGGCAGGGCACAGCTTGGTGCTGAAAATGAACGCACAATTTTAAAACGTGATGGAATTCCTATGGTTGGTGTTGTGCTTATTGCACAGGCAGGAGCAAATAATATCGCCATAGCGGATGAGTTTTATAAACGGCTGGATCAGTTGAAAAAAACTCTTCCCGCAGATATTAATACAGGTATTGGTTTTGACGTTACAACCTACATCCGCGAATCTATAAAAGAAGTGGAGCAGACAATTATTGTTGCATTTAGTTTGGTTGTGTTAATTATATTTTTATTCCTGCGTGATTGGAGAACTACACTTATACCAATAATTGTAATTCCTATCTCACTTATTGGCGCGTTCTTTATAATGTACATTGCAAACTTCTCCATCAATGTTCTTACGCTGTTAGGTATTGTACTTGCAATAGGCATGGTTGTGGATGATGCAATTATAGTTCTGGAAAACATCTACGCTAAAATTGAAAATAAAATGGATCCGGTTGAAGCCGGTAAAAAAGGTTCTGCCGAAATATTTTTTGCTGTTATCTCAACCACTGTAGCGCTTGCTGCTGTTTTTATGCCCGTTATCTTTTTGCAGGGTATAACAGGCAGATTATTCAGAGAATTTGGAATTGTAGTTTCCGGTGCAGTAATAATATCTGCATTTGTGGCTCTTACATTAACACCAATGCTCAGCACTAAAATTCTTAAACGAAGAGAAAAGCATAATAGATTTTATAATTTAACCGAACCATTTTTTGTTAAACTAAATGAAACTTATCAACGGCAGTTAAAATATTTTGTAAAACACCGCTGGCTGGCATTACCCGTAACTTTTGCCGCAATACTTTTAATATATATTCTCTTCAAAATTGTTCCATCAGAACTTGCCCCGCTGGAAGACAGAAGCCGTTTATCAATTACTGCAGTTGCAACAGAAGGCGCAACTTTTGAATATATGGATAAATACATTGATGAAGCAGTTAATATCATTAATGAAAAAGTACCCGAAAAAGAAGGAATAATCTCCGTTACCTC
Organism: Ignavibacteriaceae bacterium; assembly: GCA_036379435.1. Lineage (GTDB taxonomy): Bacteria > Bacteroidota > Ignavibacteria > Ignavibacteriales > Ignavibacteriaceae > IGN3. The sequence goes on along the minus strand of DASVGS010000024.1, from coordinate 1,271 downwards.
TCCGGGTTTTGGCGCATCAAGCTCGGTTAACTCCGGTTTTATAAATTTAATTTTAAAAGATCCTTCTCTTAGAAAAAGATCCCAGCAGCAAATTGCTGATGATATTACCCCATTAATTAATTCTTTAAGCGGCGCAAGAACTTTTATTACACAGCAGCAAACCATCGGCGGCGGAAGACGCGGTGGATTGCCGGTTCAATTTGTATTGCAGGCACCCAACTTTCAAATGCTTCAGGAATATCTTCCAAAGTTTGTTGATGAAACCAGAAAGTATCCTGCCTTTACCGTTGTTGATGTTAACTTAAAATTTAATAAACCGGAATTAAAACTTTCTATCGATAAACAAAAAGCACAGGCGCTCGGTGTTTCCACTATCGATATTGCACAAACAATTCAATCGGCGTTTAGCGGCCAGCGATTTGGTTACTTTATAAAAGACGGTAAACAATACCAGGTAATCGGACAGTTTTCCAGGGATAGCAGGGATGCACCGATTGATCTTAAATCCACCTACGTAAAAAATAATAAAGGGGAACTGATCCAATTGGATAACGTTGTCTTTGTTGCAGAACAAAGTGCACCGCCGCAGTTGTACAGATTTAACCGCTATGTATCTGCCACAGTTTCTGCGGGATTAGCTCCGGGTGTTTCTCTTGGAGAAGGTATTAACATAATGGATGAAATTGCTGCCAAAGTTTTGGATGAAAAATTTGCAACCGCTTTAGATGGACCGTCAAAAGATTTTAAAGAAAGTTCTTCAAGTCTTCTGTTTGCATTTATACTGGCGCTGGGATTGATCTACCTTGTACTTGCAGCTCAGTTTGAAAGTTTTCGTGATCCGTTTATTATTTTATTTACGGTACCGCTTGCACTTGCAGGCGCATTGTTTTCTTTATGGTACTTTAATCAAACACTAAACATTTTTAGCCAGATCGGTATTATTATGCTGATTGGTTTGGTTACTAAAAACGGAATATTGATTGTTGAATTTGCTAACCAGAGAAAAGCCGCCGGTTTATCAAAAGATGATGCAGTTATTAACGCTGCCGCTTCAAGATTACGCCCGATTCTTATGACAAGTCTTTCTACCGTACTGGGAATTTTACCAATTGCATTGGCACTTGGCGCCGGTTCTGAAAGCAGGGTTTCTATGGGTATTGCTGTTGTTGGTGGGTTGATACTCTCTACCTTTTTAACACTGTTTATTGTTCCCGCTATCTATTCATTCTTCTCAAGAAAAACTGCCGCTGTAAGTAATGTAACGGAGTAGT
>DASVGS010000023.1:0-3345 GCA_036379435.1 Ignavibacteriaceae bacterium | reverse complement strand
CTTTTTTAAAAAATTGCTAAGATGTTAACAGAAAATTTGAAAATTAAAGACATTGCAAAAGCCTTACAAGTTGCACCTTCAACAGTTTGTAGAGCATTGCAAGGACGACATAACATTAGTGAGGCTACAAGAAAAAAAATTGAAGATTATGCAGCAAAACATCATTATCGTCCAAATTTATTTGCCCAGAGCCTTCAAAAGAAAAAGACTAGATATATTGGTGTTATGTTAAGTTCTATTCCTAATATGTTTTTTTCACAAGTAATAGATGGAATAGAAGCAGCAACAAATGAAAATAATTATTTTAGCATTATAACCCAAACAAACGAATCATACGAACAAGAGGTAAAAAAAATAGAGAATTTAGAATGGAGAAATGTGGATGGATTGTTAGTGTCATTATCTTCTGAAACGGAGGATTTAACTCATTTTAGGGGGTTGCAAGAAGCGGGAATTCCCATTGTGTTTTTTGATAGAATTACAGAGGCGATTAAGACGCATACCGTCTCTGTGGATAATAAAGGTGGTGCGTACAATTGTACTAAACTATTGATAGAAGAAAAAGGCTGTAGCCGCATCGCACATATTACTAGTCCTCAATTGTTGTCGATAACAAAAGAAAGGTTAGACGGATATTTAACTGCTCTGAATGAAAGTAATTTGTTTATTAGTGACGCTTACACAAAGTATTGCGCCCATGGCGGAAAAAAATCAGAAGAAATAGCAATCGCATTTAACGAATTGATGACATTGCCGAAGCCACCAGACGCTATATTTACAGGCTCAGATCGTATAACTATGGAATGCCTTAATCTTGCACAAATTTGGAAGGGTAAAACGGGAAAATCTATTACTATTGCTGGGTTTAGCAACTTCGAAATGCCAGAGGTTTTAAATAATAATATAATCACAGTGAAGCAGCCGGCCTTTGAAATGGGGAAACTTGCAACGGAATTACTTTTTGAATTAATTGACAAAAAAGACAAATCACCACAAAAATATTTTGACAAAATCGTTTTGCCCACAAGTCTTACTTCAAATCACTTAAATAGATAAATGGGAGACTTAAAGATCGGTACCTGTTAACTATTTTATTATTAATGAACTTTCTTCATATCATTATTTTAATTTTTATAGGATTGTTCTTGTAGTTGATTGTCGAACAATCAATTCTGTAGAGAGCATTACGGTCATATTCGTGTTCTTATAGTTTGTTGACATTTTTTCCAAAAGCAGCTTTATAACTTGTTCTGCAATATCTTGTACCGGCTGTGCCGATACACTTATTGAGGGGGAAAATAAAGCGAAATTTGTATTATCGTCAAAAGAAGCAACTGCAATTTTTTCAGGTACTTTAAAATCCAATTCTTTCAATGCGGCAATACCATTTACTGCCAAATAATTGGTGGCGAATAAAACAGCATTTAGTTGCGTGTTTTCTTGTAAGTAAGTTTTAATTTGACCAAATAGCTTCTCTTTTTTTACAACAAAGGGAACCTTCAAAATAGATTCTTCCAAATTATTTTGAAGAATTGACTCTTTATAACCCTTCAAACGATTATTCATTTGAATCTGTTCGGAGTCTAATGTGACAAATCCAATATTTTTCCAATTGTTCGCAATAAAATGACTCATAATTTGCCTTACCCCATTTTCATTATCAATAACGACATTCGTAGTTGGTAATTCTGGGAAAAAACGGTCAAAGAGAATTAATGGAACTTTTGCATTTAATAAAGATTGAATTTCTGTTTCAACACCTGGCGGTGGTGCAATAATAAACCCATCCACTTGGGACTCTCTAAAGGATCGAATCAATGCCTTTGCTTTTTCTGTATTATTTTCTGTACTTGCAAAGAAAACTTTAAGCCCCCTTTCGCTTGCTAATTCCTCAACATTCCCACAGATACTTGCAAAAAACGGGTCAGCTATGCCTTCAACTAGCATACCGATTACGCCACTTTTACCAGTTCTTAGGCTTTTTGCCAGTAAATTAGGATGATACCCTATTTTATCCGCATGCTTTTTTATTTTCTTTTCTACTGCATCTGTAATACCTTTCTCTTTGGCTTTTCCATTAAGTACAAAAGAAACAGTCGCCGTAGAAACCCCCATCTCCTTTGCAATGTCATAAATCGAAACTTTCTTTTCCATAACTATTTTTTATAAAGCCAATTGTTTAAATTCAAACTTAACTTAATCGTTTAATTGAAAATTGTTGCTAAAGTTATTAATTTTTTATTTATTTATTAGATGTTTACAAAAAATAAAGTAGGCAACCGTTTGCCTTGAAAATGGGATTCTTATTGCTCAAACGCTATTCTATTGGCCCAGTTACATAAAATATTAACTTTTAAGTGTATCTGTTTGTGCTTGAAAGTTTTATTTCGGAAAATAAAATTATTTATTTTGTTAAGATATTGGTTCCTAATTTTCTTTTGTTAAGAAGAAGACATATAAGATCACAAATGGCTAGTGATTTTTATAAATTTAGCTATTAATGAAAAGTAGGATTCATAGAAATACCCTGCGATAAAACATCAGAAATACAAAATCAGTTATCTATAAATTAATATATTTTATTTATTAATTTATAGTTGATTTATAATAATATATGAACTTTATTTGCTTCATTTAAGCTGAAATAAAGCATATTTGATAATGTAATTCTCCGCAATTTATCTATCCTATCTATCTAATCGCTTTTAAGATTTTCATTCTAATTATGCAACCGATTGCCTAGATTTTTTTCTTAACAATTGTTTTATTGACAAATGTTTTCTTTAATTTTAATTTTTATTTAACCGATTAACTAAACTGTTTTATGAATTTTATCTAAAAGAATGGATTTTGTTCAGTACCAATTAAGAAAGATTCGGTTAATTATTGTTAAACAGATTTGGAATCGTTTCTTATAAAAAACTTTCATTAGTTAATTAATACGATATTTTTTAAGCTTATAAAATATGAAATACAAAATGATTGATGGTTTCGGTGAAATTGTATTTAACAGTACTTAAATACACAAAAAATAAATGGATATTAATGTAATGAGCATGTTTAACCGTTTTAATCCCAAAAAATGAAATTCAATTCAATTAAACCAAAAAAAGATAGAATTCTTATTCTTTTTAAAATTAACCCAGTAGATCCTTTTAAGAAAAGGTACTTTATATCGCTGATAATGGCTTTATTTTTTGTGTTTTTGATTTCAAATGTTAAAGCACAAAGTGAAAAAGTAATCACTGGACAAATCACTGATTTTAAAACTCATAAGCCAATCGAAGGGGCTTCTGTCTCATTAATGGGAACGAAATATGCGACCATTTCTGATGAAAATGGTAA
>DASVGS010000022.1:0-2763 GCA_036379435.1 Ignavibacteriaceae bacterium | reverse complement strand
TATAGTTGACAATATTAATCTGGGAGTTAAGTGGAATATGATGTTAAGTTTAAGATACGATAAGATAAATAATAAGCTTTCAGATATTTTAAAAGATCCTTATGATGCATCTGGTGAAGCTAATTTTTCAAAAGTTACAAGTCGAGTTGGAATTACCTACGCATTAATAGAAGAAGCAAATATTTTTGCAAATTGGGGACAAGGATTTTTACCGCCGGCCACAGAAGAGTTAGCACAAAATCCGGATAATTTTGGAGGATTCAATACTCATTTGACGTATTCTTCTTCATATGACTTTGATTTAGGCTGCAGAGGAAATTTAAGCGATAATGTGTTTTATGATATTACTGGTTTTTATCTAAAAACAGAAAATGATTTTGATAGATATCGAATAACCGACTCCTTACGTAACCAGGAAACTTTTTATAGAAATGCAGGGTCAAGCAACAGGTTTGGTATTGAATTTTACTCAAAGTATTCTCCTGCAAATTTTTTAAATCTTAAAGCTGCCTATACATACACACATTTTGTGTACACAAGCACCAATCCGGTTCAGATTCTAATGGATGATCCGAATACAATAAAATTTATAAAAGATGGTAATTACTTACCAAACTCACCACAGCACCAGTTATTTTTAGATATTGAATATTCTTATCACACTGATTTTTACGCCGGTCTTAGTATTGAAACACAAAGTAAAACATACATTGATGGTGCTAACATTGAAGCCGAAGCAGCGGATGGCTTTACATTGTTTAATGCACGGGTAGGTTATTACTTACACTTAAAAGATTACGATATCGAATTAAGTGTTTTTGCAAAAAACATAGGCGATATAAAATATGTTGCATTTACAGAACCGGATCCCGGAGGCAATGCTTATCAACCTGGTTCGGGCAGAGAATTTTTTGGTGGCATTAAATTTCATTTTAAATAATTTAATCCTCTGCCTGTAAAAAGGCAGAGGAATTAATAAATAAAAAGAGTTAATTATATTTTTATTATCAAAATAAATCTAAAGTACAATTAGAAATAATTTTAAATATTGGAGATTAATTTGAATACTAAATTTTACAGACTAATATTTTTGTTTTTTCTTATCACACCTGCATTTACGTTAAACATATTTGCTCAGGAAGATGAAGACTTTAATGACACGACAAAATATAAAATTCAGGATGTTGTGGTTGTAGGGACACGTGCGACAGAAAAAATTATTGATATCCCCTATTCCGTTTTCAGAGTTGATTCTAAAGAATTATCCTATGGTAGAAAGGTTTCTGCCAGAGATGTTTTAGCAGATGTACCTGGTTTGTTTTTACAGAATCGTTATGGAAATAATGACATAAGAGTCTCGATAAGAGGATTTGGTACAAGATCTAATACTGGAATTAGAGGTATAAAAATTTTGCAGGATGGAATTCCCGAATCGGAACCTGATGGTGAATCAGTAATTGATGCAATTGATTTTACATCCCTTGGTGGTGTGGAAGTTGTTAAAGGAAATCTTTCCTCTTTATATGCAAACGCACCCGGCGGATTGATTAATTTTGTAACCGATACTTACTTCCCAAAAGATTATATCGGAACAGTAAATCAATTTGGAAAATTTGGATTACGGCAAACAGGATTAAAAGTTGGCCTAAAAAATAATGATAACAGATTATTTGTATCTTATAAATACCGTAATATAGATGGATACAGAAAACATAGTTCGGAGTATCAACATTTAATAAATACTGTTTATGAAGCTTTCGTAGGCACTAAATCAACTATATCTCTACATGCAAATTTTGTAAATGGGTTTAATAGAATTCCCGGCTCACTAACTAAAGATGAATTTGATTCTGATCCATATATGGCTGATCCACTTGCGGTTTCTCAAGACTACAGAAGAATAACAAAAAAAGGCAGAGTTGCAGGAAAATTTATTACACACTTTGGGGATGAGCAGCAGTTTGAATTTGAACTTATCGGTTTTGGAGGGATTAAAGAATTTGAAAAAGCTGATAATGAATTTTATACTTTAACAACAAGATATTCCCTTGGTGGTTTATCAAGATTCACAATTAAAGAACCTATTTTTAATCATAATAATATTTTTACTTTTGGAACTGATTATGCCTTTCAATCCGGACCAATAACTCAGTTTGATAATTTCTCGGGTAATAAAGGTATTTCTGTACAAAATGAGTACAACGAAAGCCTGAGTAATATTGGTTTTTATATGCTGGAACATTTTACAGTCATTAATGAAAAACTTGATTTATTTTTATCAAGCCGGTTTGATAAAAATGTATTCTCAAGAAACAATTATATTCCTTATGGTTTTATTGATACTTCAAGAACAATGCAGGGTTTTTCGCCAAAAATCGGATTGAATTTTAAATTAACTCCTAATATAGCATTGTACTCGTCTTATGGATTAAGCTTTGATTATCCGGCATTGAGTGAAATTTCTAACAGCCCGCTTTCTTCTAACAGCTCTTATACAATCAATCCGGATCTGGAACCGCAAAAATCAAATAACTTTGAAATTGGAGTTAAAGGGAATCTTGTGGATCGGGATTCTGAATTTTTTAGAAAAGTTTTTTTTGAAGTTACATACTTTAATTATTTGATTAAGGATGAAATTGTTCCCTTTATAATAAACTTAAAAACATACTTTAAGAATGCACCAAGAACAAGAAGAGCAGGATTGGAAATCGGTTTTATGAGCGAACCATTTGAAGAGATTGAGCTTACAATTAATTATACTTT
>DASVGS010000021.1:0-2524 GCA_036379435.1 Ignavibacteriaceae bacterium | reverse complement strand
CTTTTTTAATCTTACCTTCCAGAACTTTAATATTTGTGTCGTTAATTAACTTACTATCTTTAACACCATCCTGTTTTAACTGAAGTGCTGTTTTTTTATCAACATAAACAGCAGCCACAACTAAAGGTCCAAAATAATCTCCTTTACCGGATTCATCTGTCCCGATATATTCATCAAAATTTATTTCTTCTGTAATATTTTCTGCAAATAATCGTTCCCCAAAAATCATTTTATCCAACTGCTTATGTGTGGGAGAGTCTTTGTCACCCTGTAATACGATTTTAACACCTTTCTTTCCAAAATAGACTTGTAATTTTACTTGTTCATTTTTACTGTTTACAATAACCTCATAGTTGTACAGTTTTTGATTCGGATTAGAGACCAAAAAACCAGAATTCTCTATCATTTTGCTCAAATTTTCAATCTTATTTAGAGCAGTTTGTTGGAATGGTTCTTGCATATCTTTATTAAGTTTATATTTGTATTTAATGAACAATAAATTTACTTTTAATAGTAATGAGAATAACCAGGAGAATGAAAATGAATAATTTAAGATTTAATAAATTTGGAATAATAGTTTTATCATTAATTCTTATAGTTGCAACTAACAGTTTTTCAAAATCACTTTTACAGGATGATAAAAAAATCAGCGATTTTGCCACTACTTTAAAACAAAAAGTGTTGTTAAATAACAATCAAGAAACAGCTGTTATAGATATACTATCTGAATTACAAAAAAATATTGCATCTAAGCCGGAAAACAAATCCGATTTTATAAAAGATGCGCAAATCAAGGTTGAAAAACTATTAGATAACAAACAAAAAATGAAATACGATATCATCAAAAATGATATCTGGAAAAAATTTCAATAAAAAATAACCCGGTATAAAATCCGGGTTTTTTATAATTTACTTGCCCCATCTTACTACTTCAACTCTAACATTTTGAATTCCCGCATTCAACATTCCAATTTGTTTTGCAGCTGCCAGAGAAAGATCTATTATTCTTCCTTTAAATTGCGGCATCCGATCGTTGATTCTTACCTCAACATTTTTACCATTAATTAAATTAGTAACCTTAACAATTGTGTTGAACGGATAAGTTGGATGTGCTGCTGTCAAATTATTCATATCATATATTTCCCCATTTGCAGTGGTTCTTCCATTAAATTCATCTGCATAAAAGGATGCTGTACCGGTTTCAACATCTAAAATATTATCATATTTTTTACTTACTTCATCTTTAATTGAGTCATTTGATTTTGTGTACCTGGTTGCAGAACTACAAGAAAAGAAAATTAAACTAAAAAGAATAACAACTGAATATATTAAATATTTATTTGCCATTATTTTAAGATATTATTGAAGCAGCTTTAACTATTGCTGTTTCTGCTCTCAACCGATTTTGAGATAAGTTAAGTATCATAGTTGGATTTATTTCTGCAACTTCTTTATCAGTAAATCCTCCTTCAGGACCAAATATCATCAGGTGCTTTTTTGATTTATCAAATTTCGTATCCGCCAAATTATTTTGGGAATTCTGTTCAAATAAAATTTTTTCATCCTCACAATCCTTTAATAATGTGATCGAATCTAAAATTTTAATTGTGGGTAAATAAGCCTGTAATGATTGTTTTATGGCAGATAGAAACAGCTTACTGATTCTATCAGTGTTTATACCTTTACTAACGCTTCGCTCAGAATTAAATATGATAAAATTAGTAATCCCAATTTCTGTACATTTCTCCAAAGCAAATTTGAATCTATCAGGGTTTTTAAGATTAGGGATACAAAATGTAAAATGATCAAACCTTTTTGAATAATTATAAACCTTAACTATTTCGGTTTTAATACTATCAGCATTAATATTTATGATCTTTCCCTCATATATTTTCCCTTCGCCATCAGTAGCAAAAATTTTACTGCCAATATTATTTCTCATAACTTTTTTAGCGTGATAAAATTCTTCGTCAGTTAAGTAAAAATACTCCTGCGTGATTGAGGATGATGGACAATAATAGAGTTCTATGTTAGACAGATAATTTTCGCTCATAGCATAAATCAATGTGAATTAGATCAATAAAAACTTTTTAATAATTAAAAATTATTCTACACTAAATATATAATAATCGCTATTCTTTTTACCCGATGACGTAAGAGACAAATTAAATTTATAATTATTGAGATTTATTGAATTATTAGATAATTTTAAATGTGTCGAAGATCAATAAATATCATTTCTTTAAATAATACAGACCATAATGAAATTTTTTAATTCAATAAAATTTGTTGGCAATAAACCAGATGATGATCAACTGGAACTATACCAACAAAAAATTGAGGAACGAAAAAAGGAATTATCTAATTTAGATAATATTTTAAAGTCTAAACGTAAAGAGATTGCAAAGGTAAATGAAGAAAAAACTGTGCTAATACAAGATTTAGGACGTTTAGAGTCAGATAAGTTGAAAATTGAGCTGGAAGTAGAAAAGATTCATCAGGAGTTGGAGCTGTTACGAACGAT
>DASVGS010000020.1:0-2746 GCA_036379435.1 Ignavibacteriaceae bacterium | reverse complement strand
AGAGCAAGAAGAATACAAAGATTCTTCAGTCAGCCGTTCCATGTTGCGGAAGCATTTACCGGTAAAGCAGGAAAATATGTAAAGTTGGAAGATACAATTCGTGGATTTAAAGGAATTATTGATGGCAAGTATGACGAACTTCCTGAATCAGCTTTTATGTATGTTGGTACTATTGAAGAAGCAGTAGCAAACGCAAAACAAATGGCATAATGATGGGAGAGTTAAAATTAGAAATAGTTACACCATCTAAAACTGCTTTTACTGGTGATATAAAATCTATAACGGTTCCGGGATCGAAAGGAAGATTCCAGGTATTAAAAAATCATGCACCAATTATAAGCACATTTGAAATTGGTATGATAAAAGTTGAATTGCCTGATAATAAAATAAATTATTATTCAACTGCCGGCGGAACCATTGAAGTGCTTGATAATAATGTGTTAGTTCTTGCAGATTCGATTGAACAGGTTTCGGAAATAGATGAGGAGCGTGCGTTACTTGCAAAACAGCGTGCTGAAGAAAGGATAGCTGCGAAAAACAGTAATATCAATATTGCAAGAGCACAAGCAGCATTGGAAAGAGCAAACAATAGAATCAACTTGAAAGCAAAATATTCACATTAATAAAATTAAATAATTATTAGAGTATAAAAGCGAGTGATTTACTCGCTTTTATTAGTTTAAATACCCATCATTCAAAATTATTTTTTTAACTGTTTCAGCGCTCCTAATCTTACTTTTAATTGTAATAAAATAATTTATAAGAAAATTCAATCTCTCGTTTTCATTTCTTAAAGTAAGCAGCTTCTGTTGTTGTGTGTAATCCAATCCGGATTTTTCAGCAATCTTAAATGATTTAAATTTTGCAGAATTTAAATTATTCCAGAAAGCGTCTTCCAATTTATAATTAGCTAATTCAATTATTTTTTCAAATTCAGATTGTAGATCATCTTTAAGTTGTGGATTAACTATTACATTTTCATCCTCGTAATTTTTGATTTTCGCTAAATAATATCCATCCGGGTGCTGTGAAGTTGAATTAATAAAAAATCTTTCTGTTCCTTTAACAATGATATCCATTTCACAATTATTATACGTTTGAAGAATTTCAGTAATCTGTACATAAACACCAATATCTGATATTTTATTTTCAAATGTGGCAACTATTCCAAAACCAGAATTTTCTAAAAGACATTTCTTAATAAGGTTTTTATATCTTTCTTCAAAAATGTGTAACGGATATTTTGAATCCGGGAAAACGACTAAGTTTAATGGAAAAATTGGGATGGTAGTATTCATAGTAATATTCTTATTAATATAAAACTGTCATTCTCATTTCATTTATGAAAATGACAGTTAAAAATAATGCACGTAAATGAAGCGTTTATAATTGGAGAAGCATTATGCTTTTGAGAATAACTCGCTTACTTTATCCCAATTAACAACGTTCCACCAATTTTCGATATAATCAGGTCTCTTATTTTGATATTTTAGATAATATGCATGTTCCCAAACATCAAGACCTAAAACTGGTGTTCCTTTTACTTCAGCAACATCCATTAATGGATTGTCCTGATTTGGAGTTGAAGAAACAACAAGTTTACCATTTTGAACAACCAACCATGCCCAGCCAGATCCAAACCTTGTTGCTGCAGCATTGCTAAATGTCTTTTTAAATTCATCAAATGATCCAAATGAAGAATTGATAGCATCAGCCAATGCTCCTGAAGGTTGTCCACCACCATTCTGTTTCATCAATGTCCAGAATAGTGAGTGATTCCAGTGACCGCCGCCATTATTTCTGATAGCAGCAGGCAGTTTTGAAATCATCGCAAACATATCATAGAGTGATTTGCCTTCATTTTCTGTACCCTCAATTGCCTTGTTAAGATTTGTAACATAAGCATTATGATGCTTAGTATAATGTATTTCCATCGTTAATTTATCGATATATGGTTCCAATGCATCATATGCATATGGTAATTGGGGCAATTCAAATTTTGCCATAGTATTTGTACTCCTTAAATGATTTTTAATATTATTTAATTTATTATCAACTTTACCAAGAACTGATACAGCAGGGATAGCACCCAATGCGTAGAGAAATTTTCTTCTTTGCATAGCCTTTGTCCTTTTTAATTAAACACTAAATGATTCACCGCATCCGCAGCTTTTTGTTGCATTTGGATTATTAAAAATAAATCCCTTTCCATTTAATCCGTCAGAAAAATCAAGCTGGGTGCCTGACAAATAAAAGAGACTTTTTCCATCAACAAACAATTTCACTCCTTCCTGCTCGATAACAGAATCTCCCTCACGGGTTTCGGGATCAAATCCTAAAGTATACGTAAGACCTGAGCATCCGCCGCCTTTAACTCCAATTCTTAATCCAAAATCCTGTGTAATTTTATTTTCATTCATGATTCTTTTAATTTCTTTTACAGCTTTATCAGTTATAGTAATATCAGAATCAATTTGTGTATTGCTCATTGGAACACCTATAGTTTATTATTAAAAATTTAAAATGAAAACGGATCACCCGGTTTTGTTGTAACAAACTCAGGATAATTTAATTTCCATCCTTGATTACTGGTACGTAAGAAAATTCCGTTGTTTTCATAAAAATCTGATAATTCTTTTGACAGTTTTATCAGATTCTGATCATTTAACATTATACCTTTTTTCTCAAGAAAACTTTTCAATCCATACTGAAAATCTCTTGAAAATAAATTTGAGTTATGAAAGAC
>DASVGS010000019.1:0-3476 GCA_036379435.1 Ignavibacteriaceae bacterium | reverse complement strand
GCCTGTTCTGCGCATCATATCCCTGGCAGCTGACTGATCCTTCGAAACGTCGACATCTGTAAATTTTATATTTTTTTCTTTAAAGTAGCGTTTAGCCTGATTGCAGAATGTGCAGGTTGGAGTTGAAAATACAATTACTTTTGCTGGTGCTGGTGTCATATAAATAATTTTTATTTTTTATGATTATATGATTCAACATTGATTAGAAAGATTCAAATTGCAGCAAGATGATCTGAAATGATATTATAAGTATATGAATATGGGTGATTGGAGAAGAATGTTTAATAGATTATTTAAACACAAATTCTTATATGATTTGAAAAAATCCAGGCTCTCCTGTCGTTAAAAACCTCAACCCTGTAAACGCCTTTTTTATTAACCATAAATTCTGCATCTATTCCTTCGTTAGTTTCAACAATATGACCGTTACGCAGCAGTCGTATCTCAGCATTTACACCGGGTAAAAATACTTTAAGCTTAACATTTTTATAATCAGGAATTGTATCGCCCATTTGATACTTTTTATTTTGTGACTCAGCAAAAAAACGAAAACCCTTAGATTCAGAGATATAATCGTTGGCAACAAAACATCTGCCTTCTTTTAAAGCATTATAAATTTGCCATTTAGCAGTTTCAATATCCTTTGCTGATTTACTTTTTTTAATTGAATTGTCAATCAGAATGTGAGTCCGTATTGATTTAAATAATACTTTGTACGGAAATATTTCAACTTCCAAAAAACCAACTAAATTATATTTATGTGCATGAGCATCGATACCGCCTATACCAACTACTTTCCGTTTTTGACTTAACTCATCCCACACTTTTAATGTTTCTTTTGGAGGAGCAGTAATTGTCCTTAGAGGATGAAGGAATGATCTGTATTTATTTTCTTCCGTAAGATTTTCTACCCACTCAGACATGTGATTCCAGATTTCAATTCCATTAAAATCTTCTGTATCCCATTCTGTCCATGGATAAGCCGGATGTTCCTTATGTTTACGTTTTTCGTGAGGGTGCGCTAAAAAACCAATTCCGCCAAGTTCTTTTACTTTAGCTACATATTTTTTTGCGGGAGTTCGGGTAGTAAAAGCTTCATCTATACCAAATGCCAGATAATGATTTTTATTTTCTTTATCATTGATTTCACAACCTACTAACAGCAATGTATTGCCGTACCATTTTTCATAACCTTCTTTTAGCGCACGAAGAGTATTATGATCTGTAAGCAGTATAAAATCCAATCCAACTTCATCGGCAAATTTTGCAATATCCGGAACTTCACCGGTTCCATCCGAGAAAGTGGAGTGCATATGTATGGCGCCAACATATTCAAACATATTCTTTATCTCTTAGTTGAAACAAAAATAGATATAATTAGATTATTTGGAAAGGATGATTTATAAGGTCAAACTAAAATCTTGTTGAGATATCAAACAATATTCTTCCGTAAGTACGAATAGATTCAAAGACACCTTCGTAACTGATAGAAAATGAAAATGGGTAAAATACGCTTGTAGAGAAATCTAATAATAATGCTTTCTCATCAAACTTTGGTGAGTTGTTAGGAAAGGTGTAATCAGTTTTTCTGAATCCAATAGATATATCCGAAAGTAAGGATGTAATTGATTTTTGAAGACTAATTGAATACACACTTCCATCAACGTAATTGCTTAAAAGTCTATTGTAATTTAATCCTAATGAAGATTCAATAAATGGAATCATTGAATAAGAAATATTTCCGCCATAATTCCTGCTTGGTTTAACATCAGATTTACTGCTTCGATAACCGAATTGTAATCCAATTATTAAATTATTTAATGGCCTTATAACAGTTCGGGCTCTAAAACCCTGCCTTAATTCATTTTCCAGAACACTATCTGAAACAGATTTAAAAGATTCATAATAATAGACATTTTTTCTTGCATCATAAGATAAACTGAATGAAAATTCACGAACAGGTGTATATCTGGTAGAAACAAAAATAGAAGTTAAGCTAAAGTCTGTTTTGCCAATGTTATATGAATCTCTCTTATAAAGATCAATCTCTGCGGAAGTAAAAAGATATGTATTTGTTAAGATGTTATTTGAATGCTGAAAATAAGCAAATCTTCTATCTGTTTTAAAATTATTTGTTTGTTCAAAAAAAGATAATGTGTTTTCCATGTATCCATTCTCAACGGTATCCCGCCTGTTCAGGTAAATGCCATACTCAAATAATTTAGTGTTAAAACCAAAATCTGTAAAGTTCGGTCGCGAGCCTGCAATTAATCCAAAAGTTAAAAATGAAAATGATTTTTCAAATTGCAAACCATCTACAATACTTATATTTGAAATTTTTCTATTAAGATATCTGCCCAACCAAATTTGAGCTGATTGACCAAACCGGTAATTAAGATTAAAATCATAAACCTTTGCAGCTTTACCAAAATTAGAATTTATTGAATTCCACTCATCAGCTTTATAAGCAAACATTGCATACATCGAAAAATTTAAATCTGATCCGCCAAGATTTAATGCACCTAATCTTAATGAGTGCCTCCACCTTTGATAATCACCATACTTATTTAAATTACTTATATTTGAGTAGGATTGTAATGAATATCTTCCAGAGAATTGTGTGGACACTTCTTTAGAATCAATCTCTTCAACGGGTTTAACTTCTTCTGGTGTCTGTAATTGTATGTTTGATAATTTTACTTTTTCTGTATCAGCTTTTTCTGTAGTTTTTATTGTACTTTTAATTAGTGCATAAATAGAAGCACCTGAATTAAATGTATCATCTGTAAGTTTTTCACAAGCTGTAGATGATGATGATAAATATTTTACTGTCAATGTAGGTTTTAAGTAGTCTTTTATCTTTATAAATAGCGTATCATTTTCAGTTATGCCTTCAGTGTTATCAAAATTAACATAAACCAATTGTGCAGATATGTATCCAACTTTGCCTTCTTTTAAATTTTCCTGTGCAATTAAAATCATATTCACAGACAGAAAAAATAGTATGTAAATAATTTTATTCATTAATCAGTCCTGTCCATCGGTGGAGCAGTTAAGCCACGACCCCAATTACTTGCATCATGACAATTCCAGCAATCTGTCCTGTCACCAAGATTATGTTCTTCAAGAAAATCATTCAAATGACAGCTTAAGCATTGCGGTTGATAATTTGTTTCACTGTGACATTGATTACAGTTTACATTAGTATGATGACCACCTGTCGGGAAAAAGCTGTGATCAAAATTTGCGGGTGTCCATCCATTCATTGTGTGGCAGGTTAAACAATCCTCTGAAAAATTAAGTGTTTGATGTGGAGGATCCGTTGTTCCTGTGTAATCATTGTTGTGGCATCCAATACAGGTATTTGGTGTATTATTATAATTACCACCCTGATGACAAGTTGTACAATTATCAATCAGTAAGTGAGCACCAAGCAATTGATAAAAATTATTATGAACAGGAAAAGCAGCAGGCTC
>DASVGS010000018.1:0-3744 GCA_036379435.1 Ignavibacteriaceae bacterium | reverse complement strand
AAATTCACCTGGATTAGCTAATCTTACTTCCGAATTTAAAACCAACAGCTCAATAATTTTTTGGGTAATCAGTGGATTACCGTGTGTGCTTATTTCAACACTATCTTCGCCAGTGTATGAATTTGGGGCCCTAAAAACAGATACTAAAACGTCATCAATATGTTCATCGTCCTGATTATTTATATATCCATAATGCAATGTATGCGATGCTGCATTTTCAATCTTAATCTTCCCATAAAAAATATTATCCACAGCAGAAAATGACTGTGGACCGCTAACTCTGATAACTGAGATAGCGCCGACTCCGGCTGGAGTAGCCAATGCAACAATTGTATCTTCTTTCACTTTAAACAATGCTCATTTTTAGGGTTTCAAAAATAGATAATATTAGAAGGGAATTCAATTATTTAAAAATATCCAAATAAAAATAATTATTAGCCATTTTGGCGCATAATTATGACGATAATCTAACAATAACTAATCGTATGTCAATTTATCCGCCAATTTGTCAATGTATAACAATATAAGAATTATTCTCGTAAACTCTTAATATATAAGAAGTTACAAGAATTTAAGTGAGTTGGCATACTGCTTGTAAAATATAAACTGAGTTTGAAAATAATTTAATATTAAATAAATAAAAAAGGAGATAGTAAAATGACATTAGTAAAATTCAACCCCGTCAGAGATCTTATAGATTTCGAAAGAGAATTCAGCAAAATGTTTAACTCGCTTGAAAACCGATTTGGAATTTCAAAGAGCAAAGATGAAAATGATGAGTACGAAAATGCTGTCTGGATGCCGCTTACAGATATCTATGAAAACAAAGATAATTTTTCTTTGAAAATTGATTTGCCGGGAATTAAGAAGGAAGATGTTAAAATATCCTTCACAAATGGTAAGCTTAACATAAGTGGTGAAAGAGTGCAGGAAGAAGAGACAAAAGATGCAAAATGCCATCGAATAGAAAAATCTTATGGCAAGTATTTTAGATCTTTCAATCTTCCTGAATTAATTCAGGCTGATAAAATTAATGCTGAATTTAACAACGGACAGTTAACAATAACTATCCCGAAAGCAGAAGAAGCTAAACCAAAAGAAATTGAAATAAAAGTAAAATAAGTTAAGAATTGATGATGAGTTAAATAAGGGTAACTTTTTGGTTACCCTTTTCTTTTGCATAAATTTTAGAATAAGATTTTCACTTATTCGGATTCTCAAATGGAATACAAAGATTATTATAAAATACTTGGCGTGGATAAATCTGCAACCCAGGATGAAATAAAAAAAGCTTACCGAAAGCTTGCAATGAAACACCACCCTGATCGTAATGCAGGAAATAAATCTTCTGAAGAAAAATTTAAAGAGATTACAGAAGCAAATGAGGTGTTAAGCGATCCGGAAAAAAGAAAAAAGTACGATACACTGGGTGCAAACTGGAATCAATATCAACACACTGGTGGACAAGGATTTGATGATTTCTTTTCAAGCTTTGGCGGTGGACGACGACAATCCTCTGGTTCTACTTACGAATACTCCGGTAATATTAATGATATTTTTGGAGATATGGGCGGTGGTGGATTTTCTGATTTCTTCGAGTCATTTTTTGGCGGTAGCGGCGGCGGGTTTGGTGCCAGAACACAGCAGCAAAAAACTGCAGTTGATGTTGAAGCAAATCTAAATATTACTCTTGAGGATGTTTTTAATGGTAGTGAAAAACAAATTAATGTTGATGGAAAAAAATTAAAAATAAAAATAAACCCGGGAACAAAAGACGGACAGAAGTTAAGACTAAAAGGAATGGGCAGATCTAAAACTGCTGATGGAAATAAGGGAGATCTTTATCTGAACATTCATATTCTTCGACATCCATTTTATGAAATTAAAGACGATGAACTTTTTTATAATCTGGATATTGATCTTTTTACAGCAGTGTTGGGTGGAAAAGAGCAAATAAGAACATTAGATGGGAAGACAATCAGCATAAATATTCCGGAAGGAACTGAATCGGAAAAAATATTAAGATTAAAAGGGTTGGGCTTAAATAAAATTTATGGAAGGGGCGAACTGTTTATTAACGTTCATGTTACTGTCCCCAAAAATCTGAGTAATGAAGAGAAAGAATTATTTAATAAATTAAAATCATTAAGACAAGAATAACGTCAAGGCGAGTTTATCAGAAAACGTATTGTCACACTGAGCTTGTCGAAGTGTGAATTTGATAAAAGGTCAGTCTTCGACAGGCTCAGACTGACACATTGATCGCAATAACAGAAAAAAAAGGAGAAAAAATGACCGAAGTGCATAAACAAAAAATTGAATTTAAAGCTGAAACTAAAAAACTGCTTGATATTCTTGTTCACTCACTTTACACAAGTAAAGACATTTTTTTACGTGAATTAATTTCCAATGCGTCTGATGCCTTAGATAAGCTTCGCTTTGAATCAAATAAAGGGACAGATATTGCCGATAAAGATTTGCCGTTAGAAATAAAAATTGGATTTGATGATAAGAAAAATACAATTACAATCTCTGATACCGGAATTGGAATGACCCGTGATGAAATGATTGCAAACATCGGAACTATTGCTAAATCTGGTTCAGAAGAATTTTTAAAACAGCTTTCGGAAAACAAAGAAGCAATTAACAACATAATTGGAAGATTTGGAATTGGATTTTACTCCGTGTTTATGGTAGCAAAAGAGGTTATTATAAAAACAAAATCTTTCAAGAAAGATGAAGCTGCGGTTGAATGGAAATCCGATGGACTTGGTGATTATGAAATATCTGATCTGACTGATGATGTAAAACGTGGAACCACAATTGAGATTTATCTTAAAGAAGAAACAAAAGAATTTTCTGAAAAATATCGTTTAGAATCAATCATTAAAAAGCACTCTAACTTTATTTCTTTTCCAATCTATCTTGATAATGAAAAAGTAAATACAATTGCTGCTCTCTGGCGTGAACCTAAATCATCTATTAAAAAGGAACAGTATGATGAATTCTATAAATTTTTAACTTATGATAATGACGAGCCGTTTGAGACTATTCACTCCTCTGTTGATGCACCAATACAATTTAACGCTTTATTATTTATACCAAAGAAAAGTTATGAGTATTGGAGATTTAATCGCGATGATTACGGTTTGGATCTTTATGTAAGAAGAGTTTTAATTCAACATCAAAACAAAGATTTACTTCCAGAGTATTTAAGTTTCGTAAAAGGTGTAGTAGATTCTGAAGATCTTCCGTTAAATATCTCACGAGAGACATTGCAGGAAAATATAATCTTCACAAAGATTTCTCAAAGCGTAACCAGTAATGTGCTTTCTCATTTAACAAAGGTTGCAAAAGATTCGCCTGAGCGGTATGCTGATTTCTGGAAAGAACACGGTAAAATTTTCAAGCTTGGTTATATGGATTTTACAAATGCAGAAAAATATCAGGCTTTGTTAAGATTTAATTCTTCTGTAAGCAAGGATGAAAAAGAACTTGTTTCTCTTGAAGATTACATCGGAAGGATGAAAAAAGATCAGAAAGAAATTTATTACGCGCTTGGAACTAGCAAAGAAGCAATTGATCTAAATCCACATCTTGAAATTTTTAAAGCAAAGGGATTAGAGGTTCTTTATCTGTATGATCCGGTTGATGAATTTGTTGTTTCCTCGATTCGCAAACATAAGGATTTTGATTTTAAATCTGTTGATGGTGTGAATTTGAAAGAGCTTGATAAAATTAAGG
>DASVGS010000017.1:0-3002 GCA_036379435.1 Ignavibacteriaceae bacterium | reverse complement strand
AAAAGGATTTTATTATTGTCTAAATTTTTATTTATCTCAGAAGTTGAATTGATGAACACAAATTTATCCGGCCATGTTTTTACCATTTTATGCACCAATGAGATCATCGAATCGGCTTTAATTTTTGATTTACCCGTGCCTTCGAGACTTGGTGAAGTATAGATAGACATGAATGGAAGATTTAGTCCACCTGCAATTGCCCGAGGGTAATCAACCTCACCTTTGCTAATTTGGGTAACATCAAACCACTCATCGTAAAGCCAATCCGGTAAATCAATATGTGTATCTATCAATATAAAATTTTGGCAAAGCTGCTCTGCTTTTTTATAAAGAAGTGAATCTGTTTTTTGGATTTCGGATTGAGGAAAAGTTGAATTGATGAAAATACCTATCAGCAAAAGTAAAAAAATATTTTTCATTTGTATTCTTAATAATGTTGATTTAATTCGTTTAGAAAATAGCTAATTTGTGCTATTCTACAAACGGTATCATGACAATTTTTTACAATTGTTTACTTTATTGTGATGTAATTGAATGATTAAAGATTTAGGTTTATGCCAGGAAAAATTAAAAATGATTTATGAAAAATAGTCTTAAAATAATCTCAATAAGCTTAATTCTACTTACATTTCTTATTACCGGGTGTTTTGAAAATCAAAGTCCACCGCCTCCGCCAAATAGCAAAACAGAAAAAATGATTTTGGATCTTTCGGGCAGATGGAAATTCAGTCTTGGTGATGATACAAGATGGAAAGAAAAGGATTTTGATGATAGTAAATGGGAAAAAATATATGCTCCATCATCATGGGAAAATCAGGGCTTTCATGGATATGACGGCTACGCCTGGTACCGGACCACTTTCAATTTAAAATCAAATACAAAAGTTAAAGATTTATATTTAATGCTTGGATTTATCGACGACGTAGATCAAACATTTATAAATGGAAAATTAATAGGCATCTCCGGTGGTTTTCCTCCTTACTACAGAACTGCGTATAATGCTTTTAGAAAGTACTACATTCCAAATGAATATTTAAACAAAGACGGCAACAATGTTATAGCAGTAAGAATTTACGATGATGAACTTGACGGTGGAATAATAAGCGGTAAAATCGGTTTATATACCAAAGAAGGCGGATTTGAACCAGATATAAACCTGAGCGGAATCTGGGATTTTAGAACAGGTGATGATTCACTATTTCTGAAAAATGACGAACCAGATTTTAAGACAGATAAACTTATGGTTCCTGCTCATTGGGATGTTCAAGGTTATCCGGATTATGATGGATTTGCCTGGTACAAAAAAACTTTTTATCTCTCAAAGGATTTTAATGATGAAAGCATGATTCTGCTTTTGGGTAAAATTGATGATATCGATCAAACTTTTGTGAACGGGATAATGGTTGGATCAACCGGACTCTGGAATTTTACAGGAAATAAAATTGAATTTGATAAGCATGAAGAATATCGTATCAACCGGGTATACTCTGTACCACAAAAAATATTAAAATATGGTGAAGAAAATACTATTGTTGTAAGAGTGTATGATGGATTTAAAAATGGCGGTATATATGATGGACCTGTTGGATTAATTACTCAAAGTAACTACAATAAAAATTTTAGAAAAAAATAGTACTAATCCGTTTCAACTTTTAAAGTTTTATTGGCTTTGTTGATAGAAAAAAGATAAGCAACAATTATTATAAAAGCACCAAAGATAACATCTGAAGCAAAGTGTGCTCCAATAACTATCCGGCTTAAACATACAAAAACTGCCCAGCTAATAATTAACCCTTTTAACACAACCCTTTTATAAAAAGGCTGATTAGTAAAGAATACAAACAACGCAAGCAGCATAAAACCCATTGCAGCGTGTCCAGAAGGGAAGGAGTCATTTCCTGTAAATCCTTGCGGTAAATACCAGGGAGAAAAATTTGAATAGTTTCCTGCAAGATCTCTAAATCTTATTCTTCCCCAAAATATTTTTAACGGCTGGATAAAGAGAATATATCCATAAAAAAACATCTGAAATGAAATTCTTGAAAACAAAATTGCTTTTTTTGAAAACTTATATTTTTTACGGAATAACCAGGACAAAAATATATTAAATATTATTGCGGCTATAAAAAAATAATTTCTATAAGAATTAAATACTGCCCAATCTTTTGAAAATGCATAACTTAAAATCCAGAGAATGTAAATTGTGATTAAAGTTCCTGTTGTTAAAAAAAATCCGGTTATTAATATGGTTTTTATATTTGATGAGGCTTTAAGTGTAACTATATAGATCTGGATACCAGTTAGAATTATAATCAAACCGGGTATTTCTCCATATTTTTCCAGAAAACTTGCCCAACCGGAGTTTGAATTGTAAAGATTTATAGAAATCCATAAATCAGTGGATTCTAATAGGAATGCGGTTACAATCCATACAAGAATAAAATAATATGCAATTGTTTTGTTTGATCTTCGGTTCAAAAAAATCTTTTCTTTTTATGATAATTTAAGTAATGAGTTACAAAACAGCTAATCAAAATTATTTCGTAAAATATAATGTAGTTATATTACAATAAGTGAAATAATTTTAATGGAAAGGATAAAAATGAAATTTACATTCTCCATCGGTGAAAATTTAAAGTTTGTTGAAGAATTAATTGAAAGATTAAATAAAGAAAATATAATTAATAGAATCTGGCAAAAAGATTACAAGGTCTGGAGTAATGATCCGGCAGAAATATCCAACAGACTTGGATGGCTTGACAGCATTGAAGTAACAGGAAAAAACTTGAATGAAATTGTAACTTTTGTTGATGAAGTAAAAAAGGCAGGATATACAAACGCATTGTTAATGGGAATGGGAGGGTCATCATTGGCGCCGGAAGTTTTTAGATTTACATTTGGGGTTAAAGAAGGTTATTTAGACTTGACAGTATTGGATTCAACTCACCCGCAAGTTGTTATGAATTATGCAAATAAATTTAATCCCGGAACCACCTTATATA
>DASVGS010000016.1:0-14840 GCA_036379435.1 Ignavibacteriaceae bacterium | reverse complement strand
AAATAATTCTAATATGGCTTTATCCCGTAACCCTAAAATTTCTTTAACATCCGGAACGGATAAAATTGCTTCCACTTCGTTTATATCTAAAACACCGGGAAGTTTTTTTGAAATTTTTGGAGCGGATAATTTTTCTACTGGGTTTTTAATGATGTATTTATTTTTTGTGAGAAACAGAAAAAATCCTTTTAAAGACGAAAAATACCTGGCAGTTGATGATCCTAACAGTCCTAATTCTTTTAGTACTTTAAAAAATCCATTGATGTGTTCTGAGGTTACATTTGACGGATCATCAATGTTGAAATCTTTTAAAAATGAGATGAATGCGTTGATATCGTTTTTATATGATGCAACAGTATTTATAGAAAGATTTTTTTCAAGCTTAAGATGCGCCAAGTATTCTTTTAAAAAAATCTCCATCAGCTTTCTTTATCTGTAACCATTCCCTTTTCTGCGTCATCTTGTTTGGGATATTTAATTCGTCTGTGGTGCTGGCTTATAAGAATGGATAGAAATGATTCTTTCATTTTAGAGATATCACTGAATGTAACAGGAGATTCATCCAGTTGACCTTCTTTTAATCTTGTATTGAAAATGTTATTTATCATGTTTTCTACTTTAACAGCATCGGGCTCTGTAATTGATCTAACAGCAGATTCACATCCATCGGCAAGCATTACAATTACAGTTTCTTTTGTGTTTGGTTTAGGTCCGGGATACTTATAATCTTCAATTTTAACTTTATCCTCTCCATAAAGTTTTTTGGCTTTTTCGTAAAAGTATGTACTTACGGT
The DNA here is from genome assembly GCA_036379435.1 of Ignavibacteriaceae bacterium. Lineage (GTDB taxonomy): Bacteria > Bacteroidota > Ignavibacteria > Ignavibacteriales > Ignavibacteriaceae > IGN3. The sequence goes on along the minus strand of DASVGS010000016.1, from coordinate 14,046 downwards.
TGTACCATGATGCATAGGAATAAAATCAATTAATTCCTGGGGTAATTTGTTTTGTTTGGCTAATTCGACACCTTCATTAACATGTCGTAGAATCAATTGTATACTCTCTTCAGGAGCGAGGTTCTCGTGTAAGTTCTGGCTGTTCAGTTGATTCTCTACAAAACCCTGCGGTGAAATAGTTTTACCGATGTCGTGATAATATGCTCCAACTCTTGCTAGTAATGTATTTGCCCCTATTACTTCTGCTGCAGCTTCTGCAATTGTACCCATTGTCATAGAATGGTTAAAAGTTCCAGGTGCCTTTCTAGCCAGATCTCTTAATAATGGTCTGTCAAAATTTGAAAGCTCAAGCAGAGTCATATCAGTTGTGATGTTAAAAAGTCTTTCGAAGAAAATTAATAATCCGTAAGTAAGTACCGGACTTATTAAAGCATTGGATGCAGCGAACGCGAACTCAATCAACATTGATTCTGCTGCAGCAAATCTTTCAAGACCAAAAGCAAGTATGGATGCAGTGTACCCAATAAGAATAAAAATAAATGAACGGAAGATTTGAGTACGGTTTTTGATATCCCTAACTGTATAAACTGAAAGTCCGCCGGCAATAAAATTCATTGCCATAAAAGTATAATCATTACCTCTTAGTGCCCCTACAATTAGGGAAAGTATAACTGTTAAATAAAATCCGACACGGGAATCAAACACAATTGTGAATATCATTGACGCCGCAGGAACAAAAATTAAAAAATGTACCGGGGCTTTTACAGTTATCTGATTTATAAGGTATGTTACAAATGATATAAATACCACTATGATTGAGATAAGAATAATTTTAGTGTTATCATAAAATATTTTTTTTCTGAACAGATACAGATAAATGGCAAGTATTGTTATTAAAAATGCGATATGTAAAAACTTACCAATTAATTGTAAAACAATTCCTTCGGATCCAATTGAATCGCCTTTTGCTTCCTTATAAGATTCAATTTTTAATTTTGCTTGTTTTGTAATTCTGTCATGCTTTGCTATTATTCTTTCGTTTTCGTTAACAATACCGGCATATTTAGAAACATTATTTTTTGCCTGTTCTATCTCAAGATTAGTTGCTTCCTGATTAAAGATTAAGTTCGGATAAATAAAATGTATTGTAAACTCAATAAGTGCATCCTGAATTTCTGTTGAATAATTTAATTCCCTTATTTTATTTCTTACTTCTCTTCTTGCCTGATCATAAAAAATAAATTTACTGGTTGGTTCTATCCTATCAATATTCCCAGTTCTTACGGCAATGCTATCTCTAATTGCAGCACTACTTTCATAATTTAGAATTCCACGCTTGCTAATCGATTCAGTAATTGATGCTGCCGAATTAAAAATATTATCTAATCTTTTATTCTTATTAAAATTTGGATTCCTCTGCTGTTTATGTAGATTAAAAAATTCAGTAAATGATTTAGAACTTAGAAATGTTGGATTTAAATTTGTTTCGCCTTGACTTTTAAGATTTTCATCAACAACGCTTATTATATATTTTGCAAAAGATTTTAATGAATCACTGCTTTTAGAAGGTAAACTGTTAAACACGGGATACACGGATTTTTCAGCAGCTTTAACTTCATTTTTATAATCCTGCTTATCTTTAATAATCGGAAAACTTAAAGGAGCAATCAGATCATCGTTTGTCCAGATAGCGCCTTCCGTAACTTCTGATTCAATGGATTCTCCTTTAGGAAACATCATAACAATCAGAATAACGGTTATCAAACCGATAATGATTTTTCTTTTAATTCCGGAATGTTTTAAAGTATTTTTATTTTCTTCCATAGCTAAGATAATTTTGCATCAAGTAGTATTTCCAAAAAATCGGCAACGCCATCCTCATTATTAGTTTTATCAAGTACTAAATCTGCTGCTTTTTTTAACTCGGGTATTGAGTTTTTTACAGCAATTTTTATAGCCTTCGATTGAAAAAGACTGATATCATTATACCAATCGCCCAGAACGGCAGTTCTTTCTTCCTTTATCTTCAAAAATTTTATTAATCTCTGCATCGCCTTCTTTTTTGATGATCCTGATCTTCGTACTTCAAGATAATAAATTCCCTCGTGAGTTTGTGATCTAAAGAACGAAGGCGAAACTCCGAATGTAAATGGAAAACTTAATTTATCTCTTATAAACTGAACAACACGTCTATTATCACCGGCAAAAATAATTTCAAGCGTTTTGGCTTTATAATCGTCATACGAATTTACTTCCTGGTATGGTGCTCCAAATTTATCTACCAATTTTGGAATTACAGCATTTTGTTCAGTAAAGTAAATAGCTTCTGCATGACAAAGAGCAATGTTAACCAAAAATTTTTCGGAATATTCTATTGCTTTTGTTACCTGATTTTTAGTTAAAAATGACTGATAAACAAAATGCTTGCCCGCAACACTTTTAATAACAGAACCATCCAAAGAAATTATTGGAGAATATATTTTAAGTTCATCTGCCAGCGGAATTAACGCAGAATGTAATCTACCAGAAGCAAATGAAAATAGAACTCCAAGTTTCTTTAATTCCTTAACAAATCTTTTTGTTCTATCTCCTATTTCTCCATTATTGTTAACCAGAGTTCCGTCAACATCAAAAATTACAAGCTCAACTTTTTTTAACTTTTTTGGATCCACCATTTTACTTTGCTATTGTTTTCCATCCCATTTTAGAAAGATTGAAATAAATAATTACTATTGAGATAACTGCAATTATTAAATAAATAATAAAATCTTTAAAATCACCAAAAATTAATTTTCCGGTACCGAATAAAATTGAATAAACTAAAATAACTCCTATCAACCAGTTAATAAATAACCTAAAAAATCCGGAATCACTTTCAATATCAGGTAATTTAGATGAGATTTTTTTCCACATTAAACCACCGGGGTGGATCTTTTTATAAAAAGAAACTAGAACTTCTTCACTTGTTGGTTTTGTAAGGTAAGTAACAATTATCCATACTAAAGTTGTTACCGGAACAATTATAAAAAGACTATAAGGGAAAAGAATTCCGAAATTTTTAAGTATTGGAAAAATTAAAAATGGAGTTATCATCGCAGATATTTCTGACCATGCATTTATTCTCCACCAAAACCATCTTAAAATTAAAACCAAACCAACGCCAGCACCGCATTCAATAATAAATGCCCACGCACCGGAAATTTTGCTGATAAAAAGAGTAACAACTAAAGAGATCAGCATTAAAATAATTGTTGCTACTCTTGATGAAAGAACATAATGTGATTCTGACTTGCCTGTGTTCACAAATCTTTTATAAAAATCATTTATGATGTATGATGTTCCCCAATTTAACTGTGTGGCAATGGTGCTCATGTATGCAGCAAAAAAAGCGGCAACCAATAATCCCTTTAATCCAACCGGCAGAAAATCCCGCATTGCATAAATAAAACCCATTCCCTTTTGCGCGTCTGCAAGTTCCGGATAAAGAACTAATGAAGCTAATCCAACTAATATCCATGGCCAGGGTCTGATAGCATAATGTGCAATTTGAAAAAATAATGTTGCAAACAAGGAATTTTTTTCATCTTTTGCAGACATCATTCTTTGTGCAACATAACCACCGCCACCAGGTTCTGAACCTGGATACCATGATGCCCACCAGATTATTCCAATGTATGCAAGAAAAGAAAAAACCGACATAGCCAATGTTCCCGCAGCGGATGGAACATCTGAGATTGTTGGGAAAAAATCAAAAACATATTCAGGAAGATTTTGTTTCAATCCCACAACTCCGCCAACCTGAGGTGAGTTTACTACAATAATTGCCAGGATAATACAGCCTAACATCGCAATGAAAAACTGAAATGCATCAGTAATTACTACACCCCATAAACCTGAAATAGCTGAATACACAGCAACTAAAATCATACATCCAAAAACATAAAGCATAATTACTGATTCATCTATACCAAACATTCCTTGTAAAATAGAAGACATTGCTTTATTGACCCAGCCGATAATAATTACGTTCATAAATAATCCCAGGTACAAAGCTCTAAAGCCTCTTAAAAATCTTGCAGGTTTACCTGAGTATCTAATCTCTGCAAATTCAGCCTCAGTCATTATTCCTGCTCTGCGCCATAATCTTGCAAAGAAAAACACGGTTAACATTCCGCCAAAAGCAAAGTTCCACCAAATCCAGTTTCCAGCAATTCCATTTTTTGCAACAAGTTCAGTAACGGCGAGAGGTGTATCTGCAGCAAAGGTAGTTGCCACCATTGAAATACCAGCTAAATACCAGGGTAAATTTCTTCCTGAAAGAAAGAATTCATTTGTGCTTTTTCCGGCTCTTTTAGAATAGATTAAGGCAATTGTAATTGAAAAGATGAAATATGCAACAACGATTAAATAATCTATTAGCTCCACAATTACCTCTCTTGTAATAAGTTTTATCTGCTATTGCGTTGGAGATATTTTTTACAATGATAAATATAAGCTATAGTTGTGAAAATGGATACTTAAACTTGTACAATTATTTTGAAGTGAATTAAAAACTTAGAGTGAATGCTGCCTTCTTGTAATTAACTCAAACAAATTTCCAACTAAAAGAGTTACACATACACCAATCAAAATAAACCACGTCCATGCTACAACTTTAAATACTATAACAAAACTCATAACTATAATTGCTGCAACAAATCCTGCAATGGCATGATTTTGTTTGATTTTTTTATTTGACAGCCCAAGTAAAAAAGTACCAAGTAATCCGCCATAAGTAAAAGAAGCAATACTTAGCGCAAGTTCAACTACAGCCTTAGAACTTTCCATAAAAATGAATGCAGAAAATATTAACATAATCGCCCAAAAAATTGTAAGCATTTTTGAGATAAATAAATTCTTTTTTTCATCAATAGATTTTTTTAATGGAAGATATAAATCTAACATTACAGATGAAGAAAGAGATGTAATAGATCCTGCAAGTGTTGAAAGAGCTGCGGCAAATAATCCGGCAATTATTATCCCCTTAAATCCCGTTGGCAAAACCTCAATTATAAACTTAGGGAAAACTTCATCTGATTTAATATTTAGCGGTCCATAATATGCATAAAGCAAAACACCAACTATAAGGAACAAAGCGAATTGAAGAATTATAATTACTCCAGTTGTAATCAGTGCTTTTTTACTTTCGCCAAGATTTTTTGTCGCTAATAATCTTTGTACAATTAGCTGATCAGTACCGTGAGAGGACATTGAAAGGAATGCCCCTCCAATCAATCCGCTAAATAAAGTATACGGCTGTGAGAAGAAGCCGGCAAATCCTTTATCAAAACCAAAATTAATGAAATGGAACTTTGATGAAATATTATCCGATGAAAATACCTCGAATATGTTACCGGGAATATTATTAATTAAAAAGAATCCTGCCAGTAACGCACCACCGATGTAAATAAACATTTGAATTGCATCTACCCAGATAACACCTTTTACTCCGCCAGTAAATGTGTACAGCAGTGCAACCATTGCAATTATTATAATTGCTGCAATTGGGGATACATCCAACATTAAATAAAGAGGTATGGCAGTTGCAAAAAGTCTTACACCATCAGAGGCTGTTCTTGTAAATAAAAATGTTACAGATGCTAATGAACGTGTTTTATTTCCAAATCTATTTTGCAGATAAGAATAAGCAGTTGATATTTCTCCTTTGTAATATGCAGGAAGAAAATACCCGGCAACAATAACCCTACCTATTAAATATCCGAAAGTTAACTGAAGAAAATTAAGATTGGTTAAATATGCAAGCCCGGGAATTGAGATGAAAGTTAAAGTACTTGTTTCAGCAGCAACAATAGAAAAACTGATAATCCACCAAGGAACTTCTTTTTTACCGACAAAATAATCTTTAACTGTATTTTGCTTTCCGCCGATTATTTTTCCAAAGGCGGTAATACCAACCAGGTAAAAAACTATTATTGCATAGTCTAAAACTGATACTTGCAAATATTATTTTCCCAGCTCTGTTAATGCATGTTCTACTGTGTCTGTTACAGGAAGCACTCTATCCAACTGAGTAATTTTAATTAATGTCCGCACTTTTTCTGAAGGGGCAGCAAGTCTTATCTGTCCTTCGTTTGCAGATACAATTCTGTTTGCTACAAGTATTGCGCTTAATCCGGAACTATCGCAGCTCTCAACTTCACTAAGATCTATTATTAATTTATTTACGCCTTCCACCTTAAGCAGCATTGTAAACTCGCCTTTAAGAAGCCCTGAAATACTTGTATCCAGTCGTTTTTCATTCAATTTAAAAACGGTAGTATCTCCAACTCGTCTTGTTTCAAAATTCATATGATTGCCTTAAAACATTTTTAAACAATTTAAAAAATTATTGTACGATTTATCTGATTCAATATCATTATTTGATATCTGAAAATTATAAAATTTATCAGCTCCTTTTTTTGCAAAGCCGATTCTAATTCTGGCGTTAACAAGATTTGACACATAACTGTAAAAAAGATCATCTTTTCTGTTAAGATCGATAACGCCATCAAACTTCATTTCAGATAATTTCTTTATAAATTTTGCCGAGGGCAGATCTAATCTATTCAGATCAGCAATTCCAAATTCGGCTGCTTTACTTCTAAATTTGGCCGGCAGTAAACTTATACGGTAATCTCTTGTAAGTATTTTTATTGTTTTATTCAGATGTTCAAGATAATCTAACACAACATAACTTGATCTAAAATCTTTTTCATCTTCAGGCATTAAAATCAAAAAAGAACCTGATCTTCTGAGAGCTTCTGAAAAATCCTGCTCATTTAAAACAAGATTTTTAAGCTGGCGAACTATTAAAAAGCGTGAAATATTATCTTTAATTGATTCAATCATAATTATTCAAACTCTTCGAGCATTTTTAGAAACGTACTTTCATCCAATATTTTCACTCCAAGAGATTCAGCTTTGGATAATTTAGAGCCTGCTTTTTCACCTGCAACCACATAATCAGTGTTTTTGCTTACACTTGATGATACTTTTCCGCCAAGCTTGATTATTTTTGCACCAGCCTCATCTCTTGACATTGTAGAAAGCGTTCCGGTTAATACAAAAGTTTTATCAGTTAAAGCTGATTGAATGATTTCTTTTTTTTCTGAATTGAAATTTAGTCCTGATTTACGCAATTCTTCAATTAACTTAATATTCTTTTTATCAGAAAAGAATTGCTTAATACTTTTGCTAATGCTTGGTCCGATTTCATAAATTGCAGAAATTTCATCCTGACTTGAGGCAATAATATCATCAATAGAATTAAAATGATCTGCAATTTTTTGTGCCGCACCTGAACCCACATATCTTATTCCCAGTGCAAACAAAACTTTATAAAAAGGCTGCGCTTTACTTTTTTCAATCGCCTGTAAAAGATTATCAATACTTTTTTCACCCAATCTTTCAATCTGGATTAATTCGGCTCGCCTGTTTTTTAATTTATAAATATCAGAAAAATGTTTGATAAAACCTTTATCGACAAAAAGATCAACAAGTGCATCACCAAGTCCTTCAATATCCATAGCACCGCGAGAGGCAAAATGAATTATTCTTCCCTTTATTTGTGCAGAGCATTCAGGGTTTTCACAATAAAAAGCAACTTCATTTTCGGGTTTAAATAATTTTGATCCGCAAACCGGGCATTTATCCGGAGGAAGAGTTTGACTGCTTTTTTTTGGTCTTTCGCTCAGCACTACAGATACAATTTTAGGTATTACATCGCCGCCCTTCTCAAGAACAACGGTATCACCAACTCTAATATCTTTACGCTGTATTTCATCATAGTTATGCAATGTTGCCCGGCTTATTGTTGATCCGGCTAATTTAACAGGTTCCAATTCTGCAACGGGTGTAATTGCACCGGTTCTTCCAACCTGCCATGTTATATCATTAAGTTTTGTAAAAGCCTGTTTGGCTTTAAACTTATAAGCAACAGCCCATCGAGGTGATTTAGCAATGCTTCCTAATATTTTTTGCTGATGAATTGAATTTACTTTAATTACTGCTCCATCAATTTCATACTCAAGTGTATCGCGCATTTCTTCAAATTTATTACATACAGATAAAACTTCATTAATATTTTTACAAACTTTATAATGAGGATTTACAGTAAATCCCAATTTGCTTAATAACCTCAAATTTTCTTCCTGTGATTGAAGTTCTTCATCAAGACTGATGATTGAGTAGAGAAACACCTGTAACTTTCTGCCTGCAACAATTTTAGGATCCTGTAATTTTAAAGTACCGGCAGTTGAGTTACGCGGATTTGCAAATAATTTTTCGCCTTTATTTTCACGCTCTTTGTTCAATCCTTCAAAATCCGCAATACGCATATAAACTTCCCCGCGAACCTCAAAGTTTTTAAGCTTGAATTTTTTTTCTTTATTTAAATCAATGGTTAAAGGGATTGAGCGGATGGTTTTTATGTTGTTTGTTATTTCTTCCCCTGTAGTTCCATCACCTCGTGTAGCCGCTGTTTTTAAAATTCCATTCACATAATTTATGCTTACGGATGCACCATCAATTTTAAGTTCCACAACATATTCAACTTGTTCTGAATCGGACAGACTTTCTTTAACTCTTCGATCGAAATCAAACAGATCCTGTTCATCATAAGTATTTGCAAGACTAAGCATCGGGATCTTATGCTTTACGGGGTTAAATTCTTTTGTAAGATCTTTTCCGACTCTTTGTGTGGGAGAATCCGGTGTGATTAATTCAGGATTTTCAGTTTCAAGTTTTTCCAGTTCTTTAACAAGCTTATCGTAATTTTCATCACTTATAGCGGGCTGTGCCAGAACATAATAATTATAATCGTGTTTAATTATTTGTTCTCTTAATTCTTTAATTTTTTTTTCAACTGAAGATGGCATTTGCTACTGATCTATTTTGGGTGGAGCGTTTAAATATAATAATCCGGTTTTATCTAATTTAAAATGTCTTACGGAACCCGATCTTCCCGTAAAATCCACAGACTTATTATTTAACTGCAAACTTACGCCGCCGGAATTACCAACAGTTGCTTTAAATTCTCTTAATGCCGCAACTGTAAATTTAGAATTCGGGGATAAAGTAAACTCCACATTACGTGTGTTATCAAGAAAAACATTTATCCAGGTAGTTTCCTTTGCATAAAAAGTAAGGTAAAGACTATCTGATGAAGCGGGAATAAAAGTTGAGTCATCATTAATTTGTTCAGCAGGTTGTTCTTCTACGTATCTTTGATTTTCCTGTTTAATTACTTCCTCAATCGGTGTTTCTTCAACTATTATTTTATCAGATTTATTGAATACAAAAAAGTATACTATTGCTGCAATAATAATTAATCCAACACCACCCAAGCCAAAAATCATTAACTGATTGTTAACCTTACTTTCATCTTCTGCTGTTTTTTGTTTTTGATCATCAACATAAGATTTTAATGGTGCAGTATGTTTTACATTTTGTTTTGGTTTTTCTGTTTGGGATAATTCCGGTTTATTTAAGACCTGCGGTTTTGTTTCTTCTGCCGCCGGCTGCGGATTAGGATCATATTCAAGTCCGTCTTTTGCGGCTTCATATTTTTTTAGTGTAATGTCTTCATCAAGCCCTATGGTTTTAGCATATTGTTTAACAAAAGCTTTTACATAAAGATCGGGCAGAAAAGAAAAATTACCCTGATCAATAGCTTCTAAAAATTTAAGATCAATTCTTGTTTTGGCTGCCATCTGTTGAAGAGACAAACCACTTTTTTCTCTTTGTGCTCTTAATTCATCAGCAAATTTATCAAGCATAATATTTAAAATTATTTGTTATTCAATTCTAATTAACCTGGCGGCAAATGCACCATCCATTTGATGCTTTTGCGGAAGAGTTTGCACACATCCGTTTTCATCTACTAAAGTATCTGCAACTTTGCCTTTTGCAGATTCTAATTTGAAACCCGGATTTTGCTCTAAAAACTTATTCACTACTCCAAAATTTTCTTCAGGTTCTATTGAACAAGTACTGTAAACCATAGCTCCGCCAACTTTAACCATACTTGCAGCTTTATTAATCAATTTTGTTTGTATCTCTGTCATATTCCTTAAATCAAAAATATCTTTTTTCCATTTAATATCCGGTTTTTTAGAAAGTGTTCCTGTTCCCGAACAAGGAACATCAGCCAGTACACGATCAAATGGTTCGGAATTAAATTCCAGAGCATCGCTTTCTATTGTAGTAACACAGGTTAAGCCCAGTCGTTCATTATTTTTGCGTACTAATTTTAATCTTCCCTCGTAACGGTCTATTGCGGTTATTTGACCAATGTTATTCATAAGCGAACCAAGATATGCTGTTTTACCGCCGGGAGCTGCACACATATCAAGTACATTCATTCCGGGATGCACATCAAGTAATCTTACAGCTAAACCTGCACTTTCATCCTGAATGTTAAAATAACCTTTTGCATAATAATCCCATGCAGTAATGTTGGTTAAATTTTGTAATTGCACAAATTCATTTAAAAATTTTCCAGGCCGGAACTTAAGATTAACCTGTTCTAAAAGTGATTTAAATTCCTGTGGATTGGTTTTAATTGCATTTACTCTTAAAGTAAGATATGGTTTTTCATTATTTGCATTTAATAATTTTTCTGTTTCTTCTCTTCCAAATCTATCAAGATAGCGTTTTACCATCCACGCGGGGTGAGAGTAATATGCGCTTAAATATCCAAGTATATCTTCATTGGGATCAGGATATCTTATTGCATTTTTGCTTCTGATAATATTTCTAAGAATTGCATTTGTTAGGTCTGCGGGTTTTTGTCCCTGCAGTTTTTTTACAAACTCAACTGCCTCATTAACTGCTGCGTGATCCGGAATTCTGTCTAAAAATAAAATCTGATAGAGGGCAACACGCAAACCATTTTTAAGATTTGGAATTGCTTTAGAAAATTGTCCTTTATAAAAGCCATTAAGAATCCAATCTAACCTCCCCTGCCATCTTGTTACGCCGTGTACAATTTCGTACAACAGCGCTTTATCAGGTCCATTCAGTTCAGCATTTCTTAATTCGTTATCCAAAAGTTTTTCAAGATATGCATCTGTGCGCTCTACACGATTAAGAATTTTAACTGCAAGACCCCGAACACCCTGATACAAATCTATAACTTTATGTTCTTCAAGATGTGCAGCACCTTTTTGTTCAGGGTTTTGTTCATCAAATTCATTAATATTTTGTTCTATATTTTGATCAGTATTTTCTTCCAACTAATAACCTCTTTTTTCTCTGTCGCTTGTTGTTAATTCAAATATTGTTTTAAACATCAACTCATCTTTGCTTTCAAAATTAATTTTTCTTCTGCCCGTAACAATCTTTGCTGTTTCAATTGCTTTATTAACATCATACACGGTTGATGATTTATCTCCGCCCCACGTAAAAGAAGGAACATATTTTTCCGGAAACCCCGGTGCAAATATATTGCAGGAAAATCCAACAACAGTACCTGTGTTAAACATAGTATTTATTGCGCTCTTGGAGTGGTCACCCATCATTAACCCGAGAAATTGCGAGCCTGTATCTACTTCTTTACTGCTAAGTTTAATTTTAATTTTAGAATAATTGTTTTTCAGATCACTGTTGTTTGTATCAGCACCAAGGTTTACCCAGCTGCCGATATATGCGTGCCCTATAAATCCTGAGTGCTGCTTATTTGAGTAATCCATAAAAATGGATTGTTCAACTTCTCCGCCGATTTTACAAACTTTTCCAATCGAGACATTTTCATAAATTGTTGCGGCGCTTTTAATTTTGGATGATTCACCAATAAAGCAGGGACCCTCAATTACTGCATTGGGATATATAAACACATCATCAGAAATTATTATCGGTCCGCCGGATGCATCTAAAACAACGCCCGGTTTTACGGTTACATTTTTACCTGCAAAAACATTTTGCTTATTAATAATATTAACATAAGAATCTATTTTATCTGCAAAGTTGGTTTTAGAACTATTTACCAGATAATTAAAATCTTCAACTATTTGTTTTCCATTTATGTTTATTAAATCCCAAAGATAGTTTGCACATTTAAGATCAATTATTTTAACAGGCAGCCCGTTAAAATCCGTTACAGAAAAAAGATCTTTAAGATGATTTATTTTACGTTTTAAATTTTCACCGGATAGATATGCGGCAATAACTGTTTCTTCATTTACAAGTACTTTATCTTCTGCAGGCAGCAGCGGAAGAACCTGAGATAGATCCTGCGAGGCGATTAACCTGCCATTAATAAAAAGACACTCGCTATCCTCTATTTTATTAACTAAACAATCCGGATTTTGATGCTGCACTATCTCGGTTAGATATGGGCGGCAGTGAAGCGAGACTTTTACATTGCCGTAACTACGAATGATTTTTTCTTTTAGTGAATCTATACCGCATAACAAATCGTACACAGGACGGGAAAAAACCATAGGCTCAAAGTTTGAGAAGTTTATATCTTCAAAAATGCAGATTTGCATATTGTTTTTAATCCTTTTTAAAAAATCACATCAGAATTTAACATTTTTTAAGGTAAGATTCTCTAAGCAATAATTATGGATGATCTGAACACATTTTCTTTTTAATTTATTAAAAAGTTACGGTGCGGCCCCCGATCTACATGCCAGTAGACGAGAAATTGGGCAGGTAGTGACAGCTTTATATTTGCACAACAAGGAGATATATTATATCTGGTAGGAAATACATTTCATCTGATAGGAAGTACATTTCATCTGATAGGAAATACATTTCATCTGATAGGGAATACATTTCATCTGATAGGAAGTACATTTTATCTGATAGGAAATACATTACATCTGATAGGAAATACATTTTATCTGACAGGAAAGACATTTCATCTGGCAGGAAATACATTTCATCTGGTAGGAAGGACATTTTATCTGGTAGGAAATACATATATTTGAGTGTAATGTGCGTTTAAGGAAAGAAATATTGGATTATTTTGCGAAAAAACGATTTATAGAGCAATTAAACCCGAATATGTTTTGACCCGGGGGATTTGAGGTTTTTGAATTTTGAATTTTAGTTTTTGAATTTGATTTTTTGGTTAGTTGCGTGTTGTTAATTGAGTTTTCAGTTGTAATAATTTAGTTTTGCAGAAAAAGTTTGATGAGGATAAGTGAAACAGGAATTTCCTAATAGTTTAGTGTGGGGCATTCTTTATAAGTATTAGTTATATGGCTAAATTCTGATGAATAATAATTTGTTCAAATTGCTTTTCTTAAGCTTGATTTTGTTTCCAAGTTGCTATTCTTTTTATTCTACTGATACAAACGAATTGAGAAACCTTAGTGAAATAGAAAACATTGAGGTTAGACTTGAGAGAAAAGAAAGTATAAAATTTTATAATGTTAATAAAATAAATTTTTTTAATAATGATACTATCCAGATCATTAATAATGATTCTCTAAAGTCAAGTTTTGCCTTAAAAGAAGTAAATGGATTTGCTATAGAAAAATTTGATTATACTAAAACAATCTTAACATCTGTATTTATAATTACTTTAATTATTCTTATTAATGGCGGGCTTGGTTCGCCTGGTGGCTAAAATATTTTTCTATTATTTAAAAGCAATATAACCTCTTTAATAAGTACAAAGTCAAGAGAATATAGAAATATTGTTCATAAGTTGTCACGGTGCGATCGTGACATCCTTAAAGCGAAAGCAGGAATTACCTAATAGTTTAGTGTGGGGCATTCTTTATAAGTATTAGTTAGGTGCTAAGATATATGAAATTACACCTTTTATTCTTTCTCTTAATATTTAGTATAACTTTTAACAGTTGTTCACTTTACCCTCCAATTTCTGAATCATTAATTTTTAATGATGATTTAAATTCTTATAGCAATTCTAAACTAATTTCTTTTCCGAGAATTGCATTATCCAATACAATAGTTAGTTCAACTATTCCAAGAATATATTTAGAGAGTAATAGTATCGAATTGTATTCAAATTCATTGAACAAATTATGGCAATTT
>DASVGS010000015.1:0-2241 GCA_036379435.1 Ignavibacteriaceae bacterium | reverse complement strand
TGCCCAATCTGAGGAGAAATACAGAACCCTAGTAGATAGTATTCAGGATGGAGTATTTTTAGTTGTGGATGGAATTATTTCTTACGTGAATAAAGCTTTTGGCAAAATGATAGGCTATGAAAATACTGAAATTATCGGTTCTTCATATTTAAAATTTGTAGCGCCTGAGGACAGAGAGCGAGTAAAAGAGAACTATCAGTTAAGACACAGCGGTAAACCGGTTGCAGCTTTTTACGAAGGACGGATGGTTCATAAAAATGGCGATAAGGTTCTTGTAAACATGACTGCAAGAGTAATTAATTATCAGGGCAAAAACGCAACTATAGGCACATTAAAAGATATTACACTTCAAAAGAAACTGGAAGAAAAATTATTAAGTCAAAAAAATCTTTTTAAAGGTGTTGCAGATGCTGCTAATATTCTGCTAACCGAAAAAGATTTTGACCTTGCAATTAAGAATACTTTACGATCGTTAGGAGAAGCTTCAGATATTGACCGGGTATACATGTTTGAGAATTCAGTAAATCCGGTTACCGGCGAAGTTCTGATGAGCCAAAAATATGAGTGGACAAATGGTACTGTGAGTTCTCAGATTAATAATCCGGATCTTCAAAATCTCAATTACTCGCCAATGTTTGATGATTGGTATCCAATTTTAAAAAGCGGAACAATAGTAAATAGTTTGGTAAAAGATCTTAATCCACAACTTAGAGATTTATTAAGTGTACAGAATATAAAATCTATCTTACTCGTGCCTATCATGGTCAAAAATCATTTTTGGGGATTTTTAGGTTCTGATTATTGCAAATATGATAGAGTTTGGAGTGAAAGTGAAATTTCAATTATGCAAACCACCGCTGCAAATTTAGGAGGTGTAATTGAAAGGGAAATTTCTAAGAAGGAATTAATTAATGCAAAAGAAACTGCTGAAGAAATGAGCAAACTTAAATCTAATTTCCTTGCAAATATGAGTCACGAACTTAGAACACCATTAATTGCAATATTAGGTTATGCTGAAATTTTAAAACTTGAAATTGAAAATGAAGAATGGAACGAAATGGTTTCCACTATTATGCAGAGTGGAAAAAGATTACTTGAAACTCTTAATTTAATATTGGATCTTTCGAAAGTTGAAGCAGATAAAGTTCAGATAAATCAAACTGAAGTAAATATTGCAGATGAAATAAATGATATCATTACTTTGTTTAGCCCTGCGGCACAGAAAAAAAATCTTTATTTAAAATCTGTAATTAAAAAAGAATCTGTTGTATCAAAACTTGATAAAAGATTACTGCATTCAATTGTAACTAATCTTGTTAATAATGGTATTAAGTATACTAATGCAGGCGGAGTAACAATTGAATTAAGTGTTATATCAAGCAGCGGTAATAATTATGCGATGATAAAAGTAATTGATACCGGTATCGGAATAGCTAAAGAGGATCAGAAAACAATTTTTGATGAGTTCAGACAAGTAAGTGAAGGTTATAACAGGCATTTTGAAGGTGCCGGTTTAGGATTAACGATCGCAAGAAAATTTGTAGAAAAGATGGGTGGAAGCATTTCACTTGAGAGTGAAATTGATAAAGGATCAACCTTTACAGTTGTAATTCCTATGGATGATGAAATTTTAAAATCAGAAAGTAAAAAAATTATGGCAACAGAAGATCTATTACCTACTCCAATCGGGAATATGAAAAAAGTCCTGATTGTTGATGATGACATGGCAACCAGAAAAATTGTGGAACTTTTTTTACGCGGTGAAATAGAAATTGATACAGCATCATCCAGTAAAGAAGCCGCAGAAATGATGGGTAAAACTGTGTACTCACTTGTTTTGCTTGATATAAGCCTTGGAAAAGGAATAAGTGGAGTTGAACTCCAGCAAAATTTAAGAAGTATGTCAGAATATAAAAACGTTCCTGTAGTTGCTGTTACAGCACATGCAATGGCAGGAGATAAAGAAAAATTTCTTTCTTCCGGATTTGATGATTACTTATCCAAGCCGTTTGCAAAAAATGATTTAGTAACAAAAGTACGTTTCTGGCTTAGCCGGGGCAGAGAAAACTAAATTTTATAAATATTAAAAAGTGCAAACTCTTTGATAGGCTTCTGCAAGATTTGATTTATATTCATCCAGGCTAATCTCAATTGCTCCAAACATTTTTAGGTGATCTGTCATATACTGAACATCAAGCAATGCAAAATCGTTTTCTTTAAGATGAAAAAGTAAAGCCGCTA
>DASVGS010000014.1:0-2545 GCA_036379435.1 Ignavibacteriaceae bacterium | reverse complement strand
AAGCACGCCAGCAAGATAATTCGGCTGATTTGCAACAATACCTACAGGCATTCCGTTAAATCGCGCATAACCAATTACAATATTTGGTGCGTAATGTCTTTGTATCTCTAAAAATTCATGCTGATCCACAACTGCTTCGATAACCTCTTTAACATCATACGGTTTATTAGTGGCTTCCGGAATTAATGTATTTAGTGAATCTTCCAATCTGTCAATCGGATCATCGCAAGGAAGCAGGGGAGGATCTTCCAAATTATTTTGAGGTAGATAACTTAACAGTTTTCGAATCAGTGATATTCCTTCTTCTTCATCATCCGCAACAAAATGTGTTACACCGGATTTTGCACCGTGTATCATTGCACCACCAAGTTCATCTTCAGTTACTGTTTCCCCTGTAACAGTCTTTACAACTTTTGGTCCCGTTACAAACATATAACTGGATGATTTTGACATTACGATAAAATCAGTAAGAGCAGGGGAGTAAACCGCACCGCCGGCACAGGGACCGAACACAGCAGAGATCTGTGGAATTACTCCTGATGCCAATATATTTCTTTGAAAAATATCTGCGTAACCACCGAGTGATTTAACACCTTCCTGAATTCTTGCACCACCGCTGTCGTTTATTCCAATAACAGGGGCGCCTACTTTCATTGCCTTGTCCATTACCTTACAAATTTTCTGCGCGTACATTTCAGATAATGATCCGCCAAAAACTGTAAAGTCCTGGGAGAACACATAAACCAGTCGTCCGTCAATAGTTCCGTAACCGTTTACAACTCCATCCGATAAGTAGGTTTCTTTATCCAGACCGAAATCAATACTGCGATGACAAACAAACATATCAAATTCTTCAAAGCTGCCTTCATCAAGTAAAAGTTGAAGCCTTTCTCTTGCTGTTAGCTTACCTTTTTTATGCTGCGATTCGATACGCTTTTCTCCGCCGCCAAGCTTAGCTTGCTGGCGTAGCGCCATCAACTCTTTAATTTTATCTTCCATTGCCATATTGTATACCTGTCTAATTTTATTTTATTATTTATTATGCAGAATTAGAATCAGCATAATTTGGGATATTCTGTTTTATAAGATTAATTAACATGAATTGGTGGATTACCTTCTAAGTTTCGTAATCAAGGCTTCTCACAAAGTTCAGTTAAAACACCAAATGTAGATTTGGGATGAAGGAACGCAATATTTAAACCTTCAGCACCTTTGCGTCCTTTTTCATCGATAAGCATAACGTTTTTAGATTTAACCTCATTAAGGCAATCCTGTAATCCTTTAACAGCAAATGCAAGATGATGAATTCCTTCACCTTTCTTTTCAATAAATTTTGCCACAGGTCCATCCGGTGATGTAGATTCAAGCAATTCAATTTTGGTTTGTCCTACCATAAAAAAAGCAGTTTTAACTTTTTGATCAGCAACTTCTTCAACAGCATAACATATTAATCCAAGTACATCCTGATAATATTTAATTGCTTCATCAATGTTTTTTACTGCAATACCAATGTGTTCTATGTGTGAAATATTCATTTTTGATTTACAATATTGTTAATAAATATAAAGTAAAGTTAATCATTGCACATCGACAAAGTTAATGCCATCACTAATAATTTTGAAGAAAGTGTTTTTAATGTTAATAGAGCAATTTGACAAATGTTAATCAATTCTTATTAGGGATAATAGAAATATCTATTTCTTAGTTGTGAGAAATAGAAGAGTTCATTTAAAGCTAATCATTCTTTGTAAATGGTTAAAAGCATAGAAAAAAAGTTATTAACAATTTCTTGCAACAAAATATCATTTTATCTATTTTTACACGCTAAAATTAGAAATAATCAATACGCCATTGATTTTTTTAATCGATCTGAAATGTTGATGGAAGTATAAGACAACCGATCCTTAAAGATTATTTTAAGATAGACCATTTGAGTTGATTTATTCGGAAAAGTTTGATTCAAAGTCAGAAGCCAGGATCAAAGAAAAGTATGTAAAAAGTGGATATGGTAAAAAGTTCTTAAAAAGTTTTGATTCTATTTAATTAAGCCGGGATGGCGGAATTGGTAGACGCACAGGACTTAAAATCCTGTGTCCCGTTTGGGACGTGCCGGTTCGACTCCGGCTCTCGGTACAACGACTTAATTAATTTTGACAACTGCAATTAAAAATTCTTAATTATACATTTTTAATTCTAAATTGTTAATCGAATTGGGCTCTTAGCTCAGTTGGTTAGAGCGTCTGCTTGACGTGCAGAAGGTCAAAGGTTCGACTCCTTTAGAGCCCACTGATTGATTAACACATCGGAGTTTGCTCCGATTTTTTTTATGAAAAGATATTATGAGTAAAATTAAAATTACATTTCCTGATGGTGCTGTTAAAGAATTTGAGAGCGGAACTTCCGGTTATCAAATTGCTAAATCTATTTCACAACGCCTTGCAGATGAAGTTTTGGCAATAAAGTTTAATGATGTTATAAAAGATTTGAACAGACCTTTAACAGAAGACGGCAGTGTAAAATTTTTAACATTCGATGATCCTGAAGG
>DASVGS010000013.1:0-2685 GCA_036379435.1 Ignavibacteriaceae bacterium | reverse complement strand
ACCTGTTTCCGCAGCCAAATGAATGATTGCATCTTGGTCTTTTAAGGCTTTGATCCAATCAATTTTTGAGGTTACATCTCCTTTAATAAATTTTACTTTATCTTTAATAGACAAATACAAAAACGATGTTTCTTGTGCATTTTCTCCATGAATTTGTGGAGACAAGTTGTCTAAGACAGTGACGTTATACCCTTTTTCAATTAATTTTAACGAAAGGTTAGAGCCAATAAAGCCTGCTCCGCCTGTTATTAATATATTTTTCATAATTAGTTTATAAAATTTCCTTCTTTATCTGTCCTCATCCATCGGCTGGTCTCAAAATCATATCGTTTTACTATTTTTGAAGGTGATCCAACAACAATCGAGTAATCAGGAACATCTTTCTTTACAACACTGTTTGCACCTATTATACAGTTTTTGCCTATAGTAACTCCTATAATACAAGCATTCTCGCCAATCCAAGAATTCTCGCCAATTGAAACATTAGCCAGTTGCTTTACAGGTTGAGATAATATCGCTTCGTTTGGGTTATCATAGGAATGGGCGTTATCAGAAATATAAACTTTATCAGCAATCAAAACGCTTTTTCCAATCTTTATACTACCAGTAGAATAGATGTGACAAAAGTTTCCAATGTAAGTTTTTTCTGCTATAGTGATCTTTCCAAAATGTTTACCGAATCTCTCATCAGATTCTAACCAAATAAATTTCCCGATGTTAACATTTGATTCTATTTCTATATTTTTAGCACCTTTTAGTTTCAAAGGTTTTTTGATTCTCGTTCTAAATCCTAACGACTTAAATATTAATTTATATACCCAGTAAGTTGTTGAATAATAAAAAAAGGAATAAAATTTATTTATAACAAGGAACAGCATAATATTATTTTTTATGACAACTTGCTCAGAATTTGGTCTCTAAACTGATTGTTTTCAATTTCAATTGATTGTGAAGTCAATTGACTTTGCTTTTCGTAATGCTTCATGTTTTTAATAATTCCGTAAATTAGCATTAATTCAGTTAATGCTAAAGATGAATAACCTGGTTTGAAACCTTTACTTCTAAAACAACTCAAAAGGAGCGATTTAAAGAATTGAATCACTAAGTAGAAAGAACTTGTTTTTACCTGATAGGGAAAATTCAATTCACTATCTGTGTATCTATTTATAACATTCAGATAAGATAAGGCTGTGTTTGAGATAAAATGGTGGATGAAATATTTGTCTTCTAAATGATATATTCTGTTTTCGGGGACGTTTGCTTTTCCCATACTGTGGATAGGATTATCTATAAAGTTTATTGCATCTTTTTTAAAAAGCTTAAATGTACGGGCGTGGTATAAATTATAACAAAATTCACCGTAAAAATAGTTTTTACGATCCATTGAAATCACATCATATTGATTGCCTTCTGTTATGTTTTTCAGCTCTTGCAAAGTTTCTTTTTCTAACATCTCATCCGCAAACCCCCAATATACCCATTCAGTATCAATTACTTTATAGAGTTCATCAACCAGCTCTTGATTTTCAACAAAAACGTAGTCCTTTTCCCTCAAATAAATACCGCAACCATATTTATTTGCTATTTCATGTGTTTTATCTGTGCTTTTGTTATCAGCAAGAAGAATTTTTCCGTAGTCCTTAAAGTTTTTTATGACTCTTTCAATTCTTTTTTCCTCATTATATGTGAAAATCACAAATGTTATCATAATACTTGTCTAATGTTACTTTTATAAACGATGATTCCCAGATATGCGACAATTACCAACTGTGTTAACACAATGGGTATTCCAATAGTATATACATTTACCATTTTGAAAACATATAAGCCCATAAATGATAAAAAGAATATTATCAACCCAGTTATGGATGCCTTCATAGAGACTTTTGTTAAATTTTTTATCGTAAGATAGATAGTTAAACCTCCTATTAAAAAATTGCCTGCCTCTGATAAAATCCCAAATACGATTAAACTAGAATATTTAACAAACTCATGTTTGGTTAAAATCCCAATAATAATATCCGATAAAAAATAACCTACGCAAAACACCAAAATTACCGATGCCAAAGCGTACTTTAAATACGTTTTAATATAGATCCCCTGTGACTTATATAGATTTGGTACAAACAGCTGAGAATAAACAGTTGATATAGCATTCATTCCGCTTGTCCCCACGTTAGCAACTGTACCGTATATACCCACAACTTCTACTAAACCCAAAGGTACCAAAATCATCCTGTACCCTTGCAGTTGAATCCAATTTATAACCGCACCTAAAGATATAGGATAAGAAAATTTAGTAACCTCTTTAGCTACAAAATTTTTAATTTTAGGTATTTTATACTCTTCAAATCGCCTAACTAACACGAATAATAACGAAGCTGTAATTAAAGAAGCTGATAAAATAGCAATTAAAATGGTTATGGCTGAAGGATGAAGATAATGTTGAATTGCGTAAAAAATAAATATTTTTAATACCGTTTCTAACAATAATGTGTAGATAGCAAGTCTGCGCCGTTCAAGATTATTTGTTATACCTCTCAACAAATTCACTATATAGGTACTCAGCGCTAATATGATGATAACAGGTAAAACAAAAATATAATTAGGTACAATAAACCAGCATACTATCATTCCTAAAATTAAGAGTAATCCTGTAAACTTTACCACCCATAAGTTAATTCC
>DASVGS010000012.1:0-5396 GCA_036379435.1 Ignavibacteriaceae bacterium | reverse complement strand
TTAAAGCACTTTCTGCTTTAATCCTGGTCGAAATATCTGCAACAAATCCTTCAAGATTTTCAACTTTTCCCTTTTTTGAAATTTGTGCATTACCTTTTTCCCAAACCCATTTTTCACCATCATTTTTAGTTCTGATTCTATAAATAATTTGATAAGGTTTTCGTTTTATTACAGCCTCTCTAATCGAAACGAAAACATTCTCCTTATCCTCCGGATGAATTAATTCCGCATAAGAAATTTTATTATTCTGGATTAGCTCATCAGGTAAGTAACCCGTCAAATCAACGCATCCCTGGCTTACAAACTCCATCGTCCAATCGTGATCATACTTACAACGATAAGCCATACCCGGCAGACTGAACATAAGATTGGATAATTGTCTTTCACTTTGATATAGTTTAGCTTCTGTTTTCTTTCGCTCAGTTACATTTCTAAGAATTACCTGAACATTTGTTTTTCCTTCTACCTCAAGAATCGGTACTCCGCGTATTTCATAATTTACAATGCTCTTATCTTTTTTTATTACTTCAATCTCAAATATTGGTACATCATGACCCAATAATAATTTTGAAAGATAAAATGCTGCTGAAACTGCAGATTTAGTGGTGAGAAATTCCGAATTAAAAATATTTACACCGATTATGTCAGTTCTTTTGTATCCCGTTTCTTCTTCAAAAAGGTTATTTATATCAAGAACTTCTCCTTCGGGATCTACAATAGCAATTAAGTCGGCTGCCTTATCAAATAAAAGTCTGTAACGCTCTTCGTTACTTTTTAATAAATTATTGGTTCGTGTTCTATCTATTGCAATAGCAATTTGATCTGAAACATATATAAGAATATTTAGCTCTCGATCACCTAATCGAATGTTTTCTTTGTAAGATTGAACTACAAGAACTCCAATTGTACTATCACCAATTTTTAAAGGTACGCCGATCCAATCAAGTGAATCTGTACCATAAAGATCTACTTCACCGGCATCAACAAGATCTTTAAATATTTCCTGATTTACATGTAAAGGTTTTCCGGTTCGCAAAACGTACTCTGTTAAGCCCCTGCCCGGTGCAGATGTTTCATACGGTTCATCAAACTCATCTACAAAGTATGGAAAACTTAAAAGGTTTTTCTGCTGATCATAAATTGCAATAAATAAATTTTCTACGGGAAGTACATTCTCAAGGGATTTGTGTATCGAAACATAAAGCTCATTCAAATCATCTTTATCACTTACTGCGCGGGAAATCTGGTAAAGTGCTTTTTCTAATTTTTCAGATTTTTTACGTTCACTTATATCTTCTTTAACTGCAAGATAGTTTGTTGTCTCTCCATTCTTATTCTTTACCGGAGAAATCGAAACCAATTCCCAGAACAATTCGCCATTCTTTTTTTTGTTAAGAAGTTCGCCCTGCCACTCTTTACCGCTGGAAATAGTTTTCCAAAGATCAGTGTAAATTCTTTCATCATTTTTATTTGATTTTAAAATGCGGGTATTTTTTCCGATCGCTTCTTCAATTGTATAACCGGTAATATCAGTAAATCTTGGGTTTACGTATTCAATATTTCCGTTTGTATCTGTAATAACAACAGTCGATTTGCTTTGCTCAACAGCAACTGAAATCTTTTCAAGATGCTCTTCCAGAAGTTTATGATGCGATATATCCTGCCCGATTGCCTGATAATCATATTCATCTGAATCTTTACTTTTAATTCGACTAATGGTCCACTCAATCTGATGGATCGAATTGTTGTTGAGTGTAAGTGATAATTCTTTTTTGTAAAAATTTAAAAATGGTTTAACTGACTCAATGTTTTTGAACTCGGAAGGAGAGAGAATAAATTTTGTGCCGATTAAAGATTCTCTGCTTGCATTAAAAAACTTAGAATAAAATTTATTAACAAAAAATATCGATCCGTCTTTTTTGAATCTGCATAGTAATACCGGAAGGTCATCTGCAATAACCAGATAGTCTGAAGTACTCTTATTTTCTTTTTTGCTTGTATGGCTTAACCCCCAGAATGTGTTATCGTTTTTCAACTTTTCTCACTGTGTTAAATTAATAAAACAATTCTGTCTTACATTATGTAGTGCCCGTTTTGCACAATATTCGTTCCAATACACTAAAATTTGCTCTGTATTAAACCTTCATTTTTAATTTAATAATCAAACTATTTAATGGGAAAAATATTTTTTTATTGAAAAAACGTGTAATAATAACCGATGTCGTAGAAATGGTAATATTTTTTTGCAGTCAAAAAATTCAATCGAAAAACACACTTTTCTAACCGGGAAAACCTCCGGAGTTATTAAAACTCCGAAGGTTTTTAATAAAAAATAAAATTAAACCAGGATAAGCTCTTTCTGAGGTTTTGAAATAAATTTACATCCATCTTTTGTCAGATAAACTTCTTCTTCAAGTGTGGATACTCCATATCCTTCAACCGGTAATCTCGGTTCAATTGTAAACACCTGCCGTTCTTCAAGTTTTTGGAAAGGTGAATTGCCATATTTTTCCCAGCGGGGAAAAAGTCCCGCACCGCCATCGTGCACTTCTTTACCAACCTGATGACCAAGTCCGTGCGGATATTCCGGGTAACCATTTTTAACAATATAATTTCTTGCAATATCATCCATCTCTACTCCTGTTACTCCGGGTTTAATTGCATCAGCTACCATCTGAATTGAATCTTTGATGATATCAAATCCTTTTTGCACTGCATCCGGCGCCTTTGTTTCTCCATCTTTTAATACGTACCAGGTTCGTTGTAAATCGGAGCAGTAACCCTTGTAGTAAATTCCAAAATCCATATTTATTAAATGTCCCTTTTCAATCTTGCGATCGGACGGACCTGAATGAGGATTGGATGGATTTGGACCTGTAAATACAGCGGGACATGTTTCTTCATCCCACGCTAAACCAAATCCTTTTTCGCGGGTTACCTTTAAAACATAATCAGCAATATCTTTTTCACTTAAGCCGGGTTTTATGTACTTAGTAACCAAATTAAAAATCTTTAATGTTTCATCTACTGCTTCCTGCATTATAGCTAATTCTTTATCAGATTTTCTTCCGCGCAATGGTGAAATGATTTCTTCTGCACTTATAATTTTATTTTCATAGCCAGTTCCTTTTAAATAATCCATCAATAACAAATACATTCCGTGCGTCAACCCATCAGATAAAACTGAGTTAACAGAATAATTTATTGCAATTGTTTGCGGATTTTTTTTCTTTACATATTCTACAAATGGCTCTTTAAATGATTTCAAATATCCGACTATGTTTTTATACACACCGGATTTAACAAAATTCTCCTCCTCCATATCACCAACAATTGCAGTTGTATCGCCATCCTTATTTATGATAAAGGCGGATTTCCAGGTTGAGTGAGCTCCAACAATCATATCCATAATCGGATCTTTTAATACCTTGGTTTCCTGCACAAACGTAACCCACATATCAATATTTTTTTCTTTTAAAATATCAACGGCTTGGGCAACTTTTTCCTTAATTATTTCTACGGACATATTAACCTCTCTTAAAAAATTAGATAAACAATTTATTCATATTTATTGATTTAAAAACAAGTACAAAACAAAATTATTTTATACTTACTATTACTCAATCTAAGCCTTAATTATTTAGGGAATTACTTTTTTTATTTCTAATTTTGATGTATAAAAAATATTGATTTTATCACTAAATGCTAAACGCAACAGTAAAAAATTTAAGGGGAAGATGTACTTTACACTTCGCAATCAATTTGTCCTTTTGTACTATTAATAAAAAATTATTTATCACAAACTTAATTCATCATTGATGAACAACAAACAAAAATAGAGGTCTTTTATGTCTGACTACACAAATAAACTTTTGGCTGATGTTAAAGCCAAAAATCCCGCTGAACCCGAATTCCATCAAGCAGTTGAAGAAGTGATGGGCTCGTTGGAATTAGTTTTACAACGCCATCCGGAATACCGTTCTATGAAAATTTTAGAACGAATGGTTGAACCGGAAAGAGTTATTATGTTCCGCGTTCCCTGGCTCGATGATCAGGGAGAAATTCACATCAATCGTGGTTACAGAATTGAAATGAATTCTGCTATCGGTCCTTACAAAGGCGGATTAAGATTTCACCCTTCTGTAACTCTTGGTATTTTAAAATTCCTGGCTTTCGAACAAGTATTTAAAAACTCACTAACTACACTTCCTATGGGCGGCGGAAAAGGCGGTAGTGATTTTGATCCTAAAGGAAAATCTGATAACGAAGTTATGCGTTTTTGCCAGAGTTTTATGACTGAGCTTCAAAGACACATTGGTCCTGATACTGATGTACCTGCAGGAGATATTGGCGTTGGTGCAAGAGAAATCGGATTTTTATTCGGACAGTACAAAAGATTAAGAAATGAATTTACGGGAGTATTAACCGGTAAAGGTATCAATTGGGGCGGATCTCTCATCAGACCTGAAGCTACAGGTTTTGGTGTGGTATATTTTGCTGAAGAAATGTTAAAAACTAAAAAAACTTCCTTCGATGGTAAAATCGTTGCAGTTTCCGGATTCGGTAACGTTGCCTGGGGTGCTGTTCAAAAAGCTACTGAGCTTGGTGGAAAAGTTGTTACAATCTCGGGGCCCGATGGATACGTTTATGATCCAGATGGAATTAAGGGAGAGAAGATTGATTTTATGTTAAAACTCCGCTCAAGTAATAAAGATATTGTAGAAGATTATGCAAAAGAATTTAAAGTAAAATTTGTTCCCGGTAAAAGACCATGGGAAGTTAAATGCGATGTTGCTTTACCTTGTGCAACTCAAAATGAATTGAATGGAGATAATGCAAAAGATTTAGTAAAGAACGGCTGTATGTGTGTTTGCGAAGGCGCTAATATGCCAACTACCCTGGATGGATATAAAGTATTTACAGATTCTAAAATTCTTTATTCGCCCGGTAAAGCTTCTAACGCAGGCGGAGTTGCAACTTCCGGTTTAGAAATGTCTCAAAACTCTATGAGATTACCATGGAGCCGTGAAGAAGTTGATAAACGCTTGCACGAAATTATGGTTAGAATACACGAAACCTGTGTTACAACTGCTGATAAATATGGTTCACCAGGTAACTATGTTAACGGTGCCAACATTGCAGGTTTCTTAAAAGTTGCTGATGCAATGCTTGATCAGGGACTTGTCTAATTTAGAATTTAAAATGTAGAACCTAGAATTAAGGCGATCTGATTGGATCGCCTTTTTTATTCTATCTAAAAATAAATCAGTATAGATTTTATAAATTTTAAACTACAAGAATTGTTTTTGCTTTAACAACAGGCGCGTGTTACAATATCTGTGATATCGTTTCAGTTAATTCCGTAATTATTAACTGATAATCATTCTGCGATACTT
>DASVGS010000011.1:0-5491 GCA_036379435.1 Ignavibacteriaceae bacterium | reverse complement strand
AGTTTTATTAACAACTTTTCTTACACCACTCACATTGATCTCAAGCTGGTCAAGCATTAATGACAAATTAAAAGAGTTTACTTTCTTCTTTTTGATGCTGGAAGTGGGAATGCTGGGCGTGTTTATATCGCTGGACTTATTTCTATTCTACATTTTCTGGGAAGCAATGTTGATTCCGATGTACTTTATAATTGGAATTTGGGGAGGTAAAGAAAGAATCTACGCCGCAATTAAGTTTTTTATTTACACAATGTTCGGCAGTCTGCTTATGCTTGTTGCAATAGTTTGGCTGGCTGTTTATGCAATTGGTCCTTTGGGATATTTTACAACAAATTTAATTGAGTTGTATAAAGTTGCACCACAAATACCAATGAACATTCAAATCTGGATGTTCTTGGCTTTCGCATTTAGCTTCGCAATTAAAGTTCCATTATTTCCGTTACACACATGGTTACCGGATGCACACGTACAAGCACCCACTGCTGGTTCTGTAATTCTTGCAGGTGTATTGCTTAAAATGGGAACTTATGGATTACTTCGATTTAATCTTCCACTATTTCCCGAAGCTTCCATTGCCGCTGCACCATACATATCAGTGCTTGCAGTAATAGGAATAATTTATGGTGCACTTGTTGCGATGGTTCAAACAGATGTAAAAAAACTTGTTGCGTACTCATCAGTTTCACACTTAGGATTTGTAGTACTTGGAATTTTTGCAATGACACAGGAATCAATTCAGGGCGCAGTAATACAGATGATAAACCATGGTTTATCCACGGGCGCATTATTCCTTTTAGTGGGTGTTGTATACGAGCGAACTCATACACGTGAGATTTCAGAGTATGGCGGTATCGCTAAACTCGTTCCCGTTTTTTCTTTCGCATTTATGTTCGCTTCGCTTTCATCTGTTGGATTGCCCGGACTGAATGGATTTATTGGTGAGTTTTTAATTTTACTTGGATCATTTCAATCGCCAGTATTAAACAGTTGGTGGTACACTGTATTTGCAGCTAGCGGAGTTATTTTTGCTGCAGTTTATTTATTGTGGATGTATCAACGGGTATTTTTTGGTAAAGTTACAAATCCAAAGCTGGATGGATTAAAAGATATGAATGCAAGAGAGATATTAGTTCTTGCTCCAATTTTTATATTTATTGTTTGGATTGGAATTTATCCCGGTACTTTTTTAAAAGTTTCAGATCGATCAACTGCTAAAGTTGTAAAACAAATGTATAATCCGGTAAAGTTAAACCCGGTAGAACTTGGTTTAAATCAATCATCAAAGTAAGTAGTTAAAAAGATAAAATTATAATGTTTAATAACGCTCAAGAATTTTTTAATGTGCTGCCGCTGGTAATAATCGGTGCGGGAATTGTTATTTCACTTTTAATAGAAATGTACTCTAAAAAAAGTGAATTATTACTTCCATGGTTTTCAGTTATTTTATTTTTGGCTGCAGGTTTGCACTCACTGTATTATGTTGGTGATGTTTCAATCGTTTTGCAAAATATGCTTGCAACCGGAGGTAATGTAAACGTATTTTATGCGATCTTTACGTTTGGAGCAGCAATCGTTTGCTTGCTATCAATAGATTACATAAAAAAATACGGAACTTATTTTGGCGAATATTATATTATACTTCAAACCTCTGTTCTTGGAATGATGTTAATGGCTGGAGCTAAAGATCTTTTTGTGATCTTTCTTGGTTTAGAAATAATGTCAGTTTCATTTTATATCCTTGCCGGATTAAATAGAAAAAAACTTAATGCTAATGAAGCTTCGTTAAAATATTTTTTGCTCGGATCGTTTGCAACAGGATTTATAGTTTACGGTATTGCTTTGATATACGGAAGTGCACACACTACATCAATTGATTTTATCACATCAAACTTTTCTGATTTAACAAAGAATATTTTATTTATTACTGGTGTACTCTTATTTCTTATTGGCTTTTCGTTTAAGATTGCTGCTTTCCCATTCCATATGTGGGTTCCGGATGTTTACGAAGGTTCACCAACTACCGTCGCGGCATTATTCTCTACAGGAGGAAAAGCTGCAGCATTCAGTGCCATACTTGCAGCATTGTTTGCTTTGTTTAACGGACCTGCAGGCAATTTATTCTCTCCATATCTTGCTGTTATTTCTGTTCTTTCAATGTTTTATGGAAGTATAGTTGCTATTGCACAGGATAACATCAAAAGAATGTTAGCATATTCTTCAATCTCTCACGCCGGTTATCTTGCAATTGGTTTAGCTGCCGGTAATCACGATGCAATTGCTGGAATAATTTTCTATTTAGCTGCTTACACATTTATGAATCTTGCTGCTTTTGGAATAGCTTCATTGCTGGAGGGAAAAGATGAAACTAACCTTAACATTAACTCTTATGCCGGATTAGGAACTAGAAAACCATTTTTGGCTGCTTTGCTTGCAGTAATAATGTTTTCACTCGCAGGTATTCCACCATTTGCTGGATTCTTTGGTAAATATTATATCTTCATTGCTGCTATAAAATCAAATTTTACCTGGCTTGCAATACTCGGAGTTATATCAAGTGCAATAAGTGTTTATTTTTATTTAAGAATTGTAGTTTTGATGTACTTTAGATCGACTGAGGATGAATTTGCAATTGAGTCGAGTAATAACTCTATGCTTGCAATTGTTTTTTCAGTTCTGCTGGTAATATTACTTGGTGTTTTTCCCGGAACATTTTTGGACCTGATAACCAGGTTTATATAATTTAAACAAAGTATTTTTAGCTTTATTATTTAATATTCCCACGAAAGTGGGAATCTATTTTTATATGAGTGCTGATGCTTAGCTATCACAACAAAACGTAAGTAATTTTTCTGATATTACATTAATTAAAATTAAATGATCCCGCTTTATCCAACATCCCAAATCCGGAACCTCGATTCATTTGCAATCAAAAAATTGCAAATTCCTGGTATTGTACTTATGGAAAATGCTGCAATTGGTATTTTTGAATCGGTTATTGAAAGGGTAAGTAATATCAAGTGTGTGGGAATTGTATGTGGAAAGAGGAATAATGGCGGCGATGGATTTGCAGCAGCCAGACATTTTTCTAATTCAGGATTTAGCGTCAGAGTTATTTCTCTTGGTTCTGAAAAAGAAATGAGTGATGATTGTAAAATTAATTATGCAATTCTTAAAAATTTATCTTCTCAAAGAAAATCCCTAAAAATAAAATTCTTTAAATCCTTAAAAGATATTAATTGGTTTAAAGATTGTGATGTTATTGTTGATGGGATTTTAGGCAGTGGATTTACAGGAGAATTAAAAGAACCCTATTCATCAATAATAAAAACTATTAATAAATTTAATGCATTTAAATGTGCAATTGATGTTCCTACAGGTTTAAATTCTGTTACCGGATATGGTAGTATTGTTTTTAAATCTGATATGGTCGTTACACTTGGAGAATTTAAAAAAGGATTGTTTATTGGAGATGGATATAAATTTTGTTCTGAAGTTGTCCTGAAAGAAATTGGTATCGGTAGAGATTACTTCGATGAGATTATTCCTGATGCATATTTAATTGAACCTGAAGATGTCTATACCGGTTTACCGAAAAGAGAAAAAACAATTCATAAATATTCTGCCGGAAAGGTTTTATCAATTGCTGGTTCTTACAAATATCCAGGTGCTGCCTCATTAACCTCTCAATCAGCATTAGTTGCGGGTGCCGGAGCATCAGTACTAGCAATTCCGGAAAGTACCAAAAAACTGATTCACAAAGATTTACTTGAAGTGGTAGTTGAATCTTATGGAAGTGAAAAAACAAAGTATTTTAATAGTGCCGGATTAAATTCAATTAAACAAAAAGTGGATTGGGCAGATACTATTGCGATTGGACCAGGCTTGGGTAGGGCAGAAGAAACTATTTTTGCTATCAGAGAATTTTTATTGATGAATGAGTCTAAGTTTGTAGTTATAGATGCGGATGCATTATCGGCGCTTGATAAATCATTCCTCAATAAAATAAATCTGAAGAATTTTATTCTTACACCTCATCTGGGAGAATTCGCCCAAATGATTGATGTAAAAACAGAATTAATCCAAAAAGATATTTTAGGATATGGGAAAGAATTTTCAACAAAATATAATTGCACTTTAGTGCTTAAAGGTGCACCCACAATAATTTTTAATCCCAAGGGGGAGGTATTTATTAATACAACAGGTAATAGCGGCATGGCAAAGTTTGGTTCCGGCGATGTATTGACCGGAATTATTGCGGGTTTATTGTCTCAATCAAAAAATATTGAAATGGCTGCAATTTCTGGTGTTTATTTACATAGTCTATCCGCAGATTTAATTTTATCTCAAAAGCCAATCTCAAATTACCTTGCCGCGGATATTATGAATAACTATCCTTACACCGTAAAATTTTTAGAGGATAGTATTGTATAGTTATCTTTATAAGCATCGTTTTTATTTAATAAATATTCCATTGATAATCTATTGGATAATTTTATTTATACTTACAACGTTGCCTGGACAAATGGCAGTAACTTTAGATGTAAGTGATAAAATAGAGCATTTTGGGGCATATGGATTATTAAGTGTTTTCCTATATCTGAATTTATGTTTTCAAAACAAATTTGAGATCCTTAAAAAGTTTCCGGGAACTTTTACCTTACTAATTGCATCTTTTTATGGATTATTAGATGAATTACACCAACTCCTGGTCCCCGGCAGAAGTGCAGATGTTTTAGACTGGTTAGCAGATTTCTTAGGCTCTGTACTGGCTGTACTGATAATAAAATTTTTATTAGAACGAATAAAGAAAATTGAAATTGAAAAAAAATAGTTTTAGCTGGAACTTTTTATAGTTAAGTTTGTAAAAGACTCAAAAAATAATTTGACAATAGAATATCTCATTATTATGTTAGCACCACTAATTGCTAGTTAGGAGGTAAGATTAATGGCAATTGTAAAAACTAAAAAAGCAGATTTGATGGCAAAATACAAGAGAGTATTTGAAGTCAGTCTTATTGTGGCATTAGCCTTATTAATAGTTGCGTTTAAATTTTTTCCAGATCTTAAAGGGAAAAAAGTTGTAGTTGAAGGTCCGCAGGAACTCTTCCAGGTTGAACAAATAGATCAAACTAAACAAGAGAACAGACCGCCACCGCCTCCAAAACCCCCGATTCCAATCGAAGCTCCATCCTCTGATGTATTGGAAGATATTGAGATTGGCGATACAGAAATAGACATTAATGAACAAATGGACGCTCCTCCTCCACCTCCAAAAGAGGATAAGAAGATTGTTGAAGAGGAACCGGTTTACTTTGTTGCAGTTGAAGAGATGCCGGAACCAATAGGTGGAATTGCTGAAATTCAGAAGAAAATCATCTATCCAGAAATTGCTAAAAGAGCGGGTGTTGAAGGAAAAGTTTATGTACTTGCATTTGTTGATGAATCAGGAACTGTTACTGATGCGAAAATAATTAAAGGTATTGGTGCTGGC
>DASVGS010000010.1:0-7677 GCA_036379435.1 Ignavibacteriaceae bacterium | reverse complement strand
GCAATATCTCTTTATTAAAGTTGCAGATAATGGCATTGGTATTTCTGCCGAATCTATACAACATTTGTTTGAGCGCTATTACCGTACTACAGAATCTCATATGGGATCTGGCGTTGGTTTGGCCTTTGTAAAAAACCTTACATTATTACACAAAGGACAAATATTAGTATCAAGCGAGAAGAACAAAGGAACTGAAATTGTAATTGGTATACCAGCTTTAAAAGATGATTACAGCCAAGAAGAATGTTGGAATGCAAATATAGCTGGTGGCGGAACACGGTTAGAAAGTATTTATTACCCATCAGAAAAAGTATTTGACATTGAAAAAGATATACCAGACACAAAAGCTCATCAGAAAAAACATATTCTTATTGTTGATGACAATGATGAGCTTCGTAATTTCTTAAAAGATACATTGAGTGAAGATTATATAATCAGTGAAGCTGATAATGGGCAAATGGGAATTGAAAAAGCACAAACCGTTTTTCCAGATTTAATTATAAGCGATATCATGATGCCAGGAATGAACGGTATAGAATTTTGTAAGTTTTTAAAGGAAGACTTAGAAACCTCACATATCCCTTTCTTAATGTTAACAGCAAAAAATAGTGTGGAATCTCATATTGAAGGAGCGGTATCAGGCGCTGATTATTACTTTACTAAGCCAATTAATATTAACCTGCTGCAAATAACTTTGAAAAATATTTTTGAACAAAAAAGGAAACTAAAAGAACATTATCAAAAAAATCAAAATAGCGAAGCCAGAGAACTAGCCCACTCTTTAAAAGATAAAGAATTTATGGATAAATTAATTGCTATTATCCATGCTCAATTACCTAATCCTAATTTAGATACTGATTATTTATGCTCAGAAATTAATATGAGCAAAACCCGCTTGTATCATAAAATTAAAACCATAACTGGGCAATCAACCGGTGAATTCATAAGAACCATTAGGTTAAGAAAAGCTGTGGAAATTATGACAAATGAAGATGTAATCTTAACCGAAGTAATGTATCGTGTAGGTATTCAAACACAATCCTATTTTACTAAAGCGTTTAAAAAAGAATTTGGCAAAACACCTACTCAGTACCTACAAAATTTAGAAAAAAAGAATTAATGTAAATGATATGGCTTTTAATTGGCATCGATCTTGCAAATTTTTTATTTATCAATTTTAATTATGCTTTTGGAGCCTTTTAAAAAATAAATTTGAATTGGTTTAATCTAAATAGACACCTATGTAATGTTATAATAACATGTGTTTAAATTATCTTTCAATAATCCGAGGGCTAAAAAATGGCAAAATAAAATACAGAATATAACGAATATATAGATGAGTTTTAGAAATATTTTTATTTAAAAAAAGCTTGAATGATCTACTGAAAACATGCAAACTAAACACTTTAAACTCCGCCACCCATTCAATTTTTCAGCACATAAATTTGAGTTAGGTAGACCCCTTACATTTTACAGATCATACGCAGACAACTTCTTTTTTCTCAAACTTTATGAACTCAATGAAAAGGAATATCCAGCATTTTATGAGTACCATTTATTATACTTTCTGAAAGAAAATTCGGGTGAAGAAAAAGAATTTTTCAGCTATGTTTACGAGTTATCAACCACTCGAATCAATTACTATAAACAACAAACTCCTTTCGGTTCAAGTCATGTGACGAACAAAGAATCATTGAAGAAATGTAATCAATTTCTAAAGTTTTTGCACACTATAGACCGGTGGAACCACCACCAATCTTTAGAACAATTACTTGCAGAAAAGGAGAATCAGATCCAGAATTTAAAATCTCAGATAGGCCATTTGGAAGCCAAAGTTACAGCCTTGAACCAGTACGAATCTGCAGAAAAGATCAGCATCGCAGAAGGTAAATTAGCCACAGCCATCGATCTTTTCAGACAGCTACAGCAGCTTTCCCTCAGTGGAGAAAAGAAACTTTTCAGCAGCCAGACCCAAAGTCCCTGGTACAAACTACTGGCTAAGTTTTTCCTTCACGGGGATAAAGAAATCCCCATTAATACTGCAAGGAATTATTTTCCCGCACAGAAGAATGTAAAGCTCATCAAAGGTTCAGAGGTGTCGGAGGAAGATAAGCACTTCGTAATTACCAAAAAGTAAAGCTTAGCAGCTGTTTAAATGCTGCACATGACCAAATGATACTCTTGGTCATTCAAAGCCCTCCTTTCCTGCTGAGTTTTACTTCCCTAAACAAGGAAGTATTATGGGTATAGAAATCATCACCAAAGAAGACCTGCAGCTTTTCAAAGCGGAACTTTTACAGGAGATTAAACAGCTTGTTAAACCATCAGAAGTGTCAGCTAAAGCCTGGCTGAAAAGTGCAGACGTAAGGAAGTTACTAAACATTTCACCTGGCACCCTCCAGAATCTTCGTATCAATGGTACCCTTCGCTACACCAAAATAGGCGGAACGATGTACTACAAAACTGAAGATATCACTAAACTTTTAGAGGGCAATGGCAAGCGTTAAGCTATCCGATTCTTTGGCTCAGCTAGCTAAAGATGGAAGACTATTTCACTGTCACATTTGTCTCTTCATCGCCTTATTTTCTCTTTATGAAAAGAGTGAATTTAGTGCTTCATTTAGAATAACTAGAAAGACTTTGATGATGCTCAGTAAGATTCAATCCACTGCTACTTATCATAAGTGTATGCAAGACTTGGTAGCTTTTGGATACATCAATTATACTCCTTCTTATGATTATTATAAAGGAAGTCAGGTTTCGTTCTTAGCATTGGATAAAGTGTCTTCGGTGAAATTGAGCTAAGCAGGGATTAGAGTTTCTTTAAGGGAGCAAGTTTGTGTTTTTGTTCCACAAAAACTTTCCCGATGGTTCATCGGGAGAACTTGCTTTTACTCCCGTTGGTCGCAAAAGGAATAGTATTAAAGATAGTGTTTTAATCATTTATTGAACTGATAGCAAAAAGGATTGGAGATGGAGGAAAAAGAATCTAAACCTAAAGGTAAAGGTGGCCGACCTTTAAAGAAAGTGAAGAAGGATAATGTGATGCGAGTTCGCCTATCAGATGCGGAGAAATTCCTCATCGTAGAAAAGGCAAAAAAGGCAGGGATGAAACCGAGTGAATGGTTCAGAGCAACAGCAAAGAAAGCGGTCATCTTAGCTCGAATCAGTCCTGAAGATTTAGCCTTGTTTAGGGTCTTAACTGGAATGGCAAATAACCTTAATCAATTGACTAAGCAAGCACATCAGTTTGGGTTAATTATGTTGGTTCAAAGCTATCAAGATTTACTCATTGCTATTGATGAAACACTTCAACGTTTCAATAGAGATTAAGACGATGATTGGGAAGATCAAACTGGGAAAAAGTTTTGGCGGATGTATTCGCTATAATCTAGAAAGAGAGCAAGCTGAAATCTTATTTGCAGAAGGAATTCGAACTGAGAGTGTTCCTCAAATGATTGCTGACTTTAATCGTCAAAGAAAGATGAATCCGACATTAGGAAAAGCAGTTGGTCATGTGGTATTAAGTTGGAGTAGTCATGACTTAGCTAAGCTATCTAATGAGATCATGTTATTAAGAGCCCAAGAGTATTTAGAAAAGATGAAGCTAACAGATACGCAGTACTTAGTCGTTCGGCATGAAGATAGAGCTCACCCTCATGTTCACATCATTTACAACAGGGTAAACTATCAAGCTCAAACGATTTCTGATTAGTATCAATTCAAGAGAAATGTAGAGATCTGTAGGAAGATGACGGAGCGACATGGTTACTATTTAGGTAAAGGGAAAGAACAAGTCAAAAGACCAAGGTTGACCGGTAGAGATAAAGTCAAATATGAGATTTATGATGAAGTAAAAAAGCAACTCAAAACTGTGAGGAATTGGGAGGAGCTGAGGCAAGGCTTGAAGCAGCAAAACATTCAGATGGACTTCAAGATGAAAGGGAGTACCTATGAGATTCAAGGTGTCTCTTTTATCAAGGGTAAGTTGAAGTTTAAAGGGTCTGAGGTTGATTGAAGTTTAAGCTATGCTAGACTGAATCAAAAGCTCATGCTCAATAGTAAATCCGTTGATGTCTTAATGGAAAGAGCGAAGCTGAAACAACAGGAAAGTAGCACATTAAATCAAGGTCAAAACAATGCTTATCAATCAGATAGAATCCAATTGATAGATACTTTGTTCAAGCCTGAGTTTGAGCCTCACCAGCAAAGTGATTTTGAAGGATGGAAAAGAAAGCAAAAAAAGAAGAGAGGAAGGAGATTATCATGAGTAAAAATCAATCGGATAAATTAGAAGAGTTAGAAGAAGTGTTGAACTTGACTGTGAACAAAGTGAAGGACTTAGAGGGGGAAAGAAAGCAGTTGTCTACTGAACTGTTAAAAGAACTGCATGGCATCAAAGAAAATTTGCAGGAAATCAAAAACAACAACCAATCAGGGATAAGTCCTCTGCAATTTTATGAATTAACTAAATTAGTAAAACAACAAACTAAGCCTGTCCAAAAGTCTATTAGAATTCTTCTCTTTCCTGAGCAGGATGCTAAGCTATTTTACAAGATTGTTTTCAGTAGATGGTTGTTGTATTTATGTCTCATGCTGGCCATTAACAATATATACAAATGGGCATTGAACTATAGCAATAATTTGAAAGAGATAGAGATGGCTGAAAGGACGAAAAAATGAGTTGGGTTGTAATATCAATTATTTCGGTCAATTAAAATTTCCTTAAACATATTAGTTATCAAAGAGAATAACCTATCAATATGATACTTATCAACAATTTAGATACTAACATATTTAGTACGTATTTTTAGATTCACTATTCTATAATTTATCTATGAAAGAAACCATATTTATTAGCCATGCAACTCCTGAAGACAATGAGTTTACAATTTGGTTAGCTTCAAGACTTGAATTGTTAGGATATAAGGTTTGGATTGATAAGAAAGAACTTCTTGGTGGTGAAACATTTTGGGAAATTATTGAATCTGCCATAAAGGTTAATGCGACAAAATTTTTATTAATTTATTCTAATAATATATGCTATCCTGATAGTAATGAGATTAAGGCGGGTATCCAAAAGGAAATTAACTTCGCTAAAGAAGTAATGGAAAAGGAAGATATAAGTGATTTTTTCATAATTCTGCACATAGACAATTCAGGCTATGATCTATTTCCTGGCGCTAAAGATCTTAATCAAATACCTTTCAATGAAAATTGGGCTGAAGGTCTAAATACACTTAAAAAGAAGTTAGTAAAGGATAATGTTCCTAAGTCAAATCGTCATGAATTAGATGAAGCCGCTAATTGGTATCTAAATAACTACATAGTTAAAAATCCAGTTATTGAAAAAAAAAGAGTTGTACTATA
Organism: Ignavibacteriaceae bacterium; assembly: GCA_036379435.1. GTDB lineage: Bacteria > Bacteroidota > Ignavibacteria > Ignavibacteriales > Ignavibacteriaceae > IGN3. Next base: position 2,307 of record DASVGS010000010.1, on the reverse strand, counting down.
CAAATTGGTGGAGCTTGAAGTCTTTCCCTAATCGGTTCTTTATCTTGAGATATAAGAATGAAAAACAAGCTGATATAGTAGCTACTTCAAACACGAGCTGTTTACTTGTGAAAGATGCAAATTGTATTACTTCATTTAATAAAGATCTTAAAGCAACTATAGAAGATAGCTTTGGTACTACTTCAATCTTACCTGCAGAAACATTCGAGGTTAATGTGAATGATATACTAGAAGGATATGATAAAGAGAGTTTTCCATCATTTCGTGATGCTGAAAACCATTTAAAAAAACTTTTTAAACGGGCGCTTCATAACTACTTTAAAGATAAACAGATGTACTGGTATGATATGTCGAACAAAAATATGGCTTATTACCATACTTATAGTAGTTTGCCCACTTCTAAAGTAACTTTTGATTTTCCATATCGAGAAAAAGTACGCTCTAAAACAAAAAATCTTATTGGAAAACATTTAGAAATCGGGAAATGGCATTTTGCAATATCAGCAAAGTCTACATTAACTCCTTTCCTAGGGTTTCAATTAAAAAACCACTTAATATTCAGTGAAAAAGGTTATAAAGCAATAGAAGATAAGGATCTGCAACATTCTCTTCGACGGAAAAAAGGCAAAAGGATGTTCAATGAGGAGTGGCGTGACTTATTTTTAGGATTTATGAAAAGCCTAGAAAACAGCGATGGTAATATTTTACTAAAAACCAATACTGAAACTGATATTGTAATGAAGTCTCTACCAGAAACGTACTGGTCAGATTTTGGATATTTTGATCCTAAAGATTTGAAGCGCCAAGAGCTATTTATTGAAGACGTAAAAGAAGATCTTACTCAATACGAAGAACTAGATTAAATAAGCTAATGCTAATAGAACCTGAACTGTTTTTTATAAAAGAGCCCGAGTTATCCTTTGGATTTAATCAAAGAACTGCTGATCCAAGAGATGGTTTGATGTTATTTGGCCCACATGATCGCGAGAAAATAAAAGGTCAAGTAAACATTGGAATAATTGGATGTACCAGACAGAGAAGCAATCTTAAGTCTTACCTTCAGAGAATACATCAACCTGTTGGATCGTTGCAACCTGACCCAGCTAGGCCTTTTTTTCCTGGACTAGAAGCTGCTTTTGGCATTCATATCAATTTCGATAATATAGTGGAGGTAGATGTGAAGGAAAGTGAAGTGAATAAATTTCTTCAATATTCTGACGGACATCAACGGGTGCATAATCTTTCAAACTTGTTTGCTGATGAACTTATAAAATACCACAAACAAGAAGAACGTCCAGTAAACGTTTGGTTCTTGGCTATCCAAGATGATATCTATAAGTTTGGTCGTCCTAAATCCAAAATACCTAAATCACCAGAAAACATCAAGCTGGGATTGAAAAAAAAGGAACGCACATCTGCACAACCGTTTTTATTTGATTTCTTTAATCAGATGCAAGAAGCTTACGAATATGAGGTGAACTTTCATAATCAAATTAAAGCAAAACTACTAAATGATAAAATTGTCACTCAAATTTTGCGTGAAAGTACTTTTGCGTATCAGGAACTCTGGGATGATGAAAAATTAATTGAACAACAAAGAGTATTTGACAGTGCAAAAGCATGGAATATATCTACAACTTTTTATTATAAAAATGGAGGATTGCCTTGGCGATTAGGGGACATAAGAGAAGATGTTTGTTATCTAGGATTAGTTTACAAAAAATTAAATGATGATCTAGGAAACCGTAGTGCCTGTTGTGCGGCCCAAATGTTCATCGACTCTGGTGACGGTATGGTCTTTAGAGGGAATGTGGGCGATTGGTACAATCCTGAAACAAAGGAATTCCATATAACTAAAAATGATGCAGCAGAAATGATTAGCCAGTCATTAGAGGCATTTAAAGAGAAGCTAGGTAAAGGAAACTATCCAAAAGAAGTTTTTATCCACGCTAAAACATTTTTTGATGACGAAGAATGGGCAGGTTTTACAGAGATGGCTGCAAATAGATCTAAGATAATTGGCGTTCGTATTCAAAGCACTTCTCAGTTCAAATTATATAGAGATTATTCCTTTTGTGTGCCAAGAGGTATGGCTATGAAAACAGAAAGCACTAAGGCTTTTTTATGGACAAAAGGTTTTATACCTAGACTACAAACTCAGGTTGGTTTAGAAACACCAAATCCAATAGTTGTAGAAGTAACACGAGGGAATGCATGTATTGAGCAAGTTTGTAAGGATGTTATGGCTCTTACTAAATTGAACTATAATGCAAGACCGTTGCAAAACTATGAATAAAAATAAATTTA
>DASVGS010000009.1:0-2234 GCA_036379435.1 Ignavibacteriaceae bacterium | reverse complement strand
ATATTGTGTTTATTTTCAACAGAATTAATTAGTGATCTCTCAATCTCCTGGCCGGTAAGATCTTTAGAATGCAAAATTCTGGACATTGAGTGTCCACCTTCTTTTGCAAGATCAAACGTGTCGCCAATTTTTGTAAACTTTGTTCCGATCTCAATTAAGTCTTTAATTCTTTCCGGACCTTCTTTCACCATTGATTCAACAGCATTTTTGTCACATAATCCTGCACCTGCAATTAGAGTATCATTTACATGCTTTTCGAAGGAATCTTTTGGATCAATAACGGAAGCTATTCCACCCTGAGCATAATTTGTGTTAGATTCAGCTTTATTTTTTTTTGTAACAAGAACGACATTAGCAAACTCAGAAATTTTAAGAGCAGCAAATAAACCTCCAATTCCGCTACCAATTACAAGTACATCAGTTTTAATAGACATATTCATTCCCATATTTTTAATATATGATGAATTAAAATAATTAAATAAGTTTAATAAAAAACAAGATTAAATTGTAAATACCAGCTTTGATATTAGCAGGAGTGTAATAAACCAAATAATACTGTATAATGTTGAAATGATAATAGCAGGTAATCGAACAGAAGTTAAAATAAAATTAACTCGATACATCAGGTAAAATGACCAAAGAATACACAATAACTCAAATGCGATTAAAATATAAGTTATTAATGGTTTAATTTGAAAAGGATAAGGATTATTAGAAAAAATATCTCCACCGAGTACAACCAACTCTACCGGGAAAATAAAAACAAGAGCAAATAAATATGGAACGAAGGAATAAACAGTTACAGAATAAATGTCCTTAAATCTTAGTTGTAACCTACGATGCGTATAAAGACTTTTTATTATTGAAGAAAAGATAATTAACAATAAAAAGGTTATTATTTCTATTAGTATTAAACTTACTATAAATGAAGATTCAACTCCATTTAACCCTAATTGTGGAACAGAAAAGAATCGTGCAAGAATTAAATTTTTTATCCCAATTAACAATGTAAGTATCAAAATAAAATTCTTATGTTCAGCGAAGAGTATTAACTTAAATGCTTTTGATGGTTCTTCGATTAGTAATTGGATTGTATTCCATAGATCAATATTTACTATTCTCTCCCTTAAATAGGATTTGCAATTTTGACAAATGCTTTTGTAAACAGGGTTAGTATGATTGCACTTTTTGCATTTTGCGTGTTCAAATAACATATAGCGCAGTTCCTAAAAATTAACTCTTACATTCAACATCTTTGTGCCTATTAAATTGTTTTCGCTAACATTAAAATCAAATAGTTGTGCATCAACATAGGCATCAACAAGGTTTAGGAAGTACGTTAGCACTATGTAAATAGCAAATTCATCACGCTGATCTCTATAAAAATTTCTATATTCTAAATTTAGTGATCCGCCATTTTGTACATAAAGATCTTTATAATTTAAATATTTATTATTGTTATCTACCCATGCATATACAAACCAACCCATAATTCCCCAAACGACAGGTGCTTTCCAATAAGATTCATTGTAAATCTGGCCCCAACCAGGAATTATGGCACTTCTGGCTACAGCTCCCCAGGGGGATTTTTGCATAACAAAGATATTAGAATTTACAGAATTTGTATCTTGAATTGCAGTTGAATCCTGCTGAGAGAATCCACTGAAATTTAAAAGTACCAGGAAGATAAAACTTTTAATTGTATTTGCTGTCAATGATTTCAAAAAGTTCAAACAATCTTTCTAATTCATCATTTGAAAAAAACTCGATTATTATCTCACCACCACCATCTTTATTTTGCTTACACTGTACTTTTGTTCCGAATATCTTTCTTAATTTATCTTCAACATCTCTAAGATTAGAATTAATTGTTTTTTTAGTTTTTATACTTAAAGATTTTTTGCTGGGAATCCCTTCGCTAATAAGTTTTTTGGTCAGATATTCTACTTTCCTGACAGATAAATTATCATTTAATATTCTTTCTAAGGCATACAATTGTAAATCTTCACCAGGTAAATTAATTAAAGCCCTGGCATGACCGGCTGATATACTTTCATCAATTAAGCAATGTTGAATTTTTTCCGGTAATTTAAGAAGTCTAATAGAGTTAGCAATTGTTGTTCTGTCTTTACCAACTTTATCCGCAATCTGTTCTTGCGTAAGATGACATTCATCCATTAATCTTTTGTACGCTCTGCTTACTTCTATCGGATTTAGAGTTTCTCGTTGAATAT
>DASVGS010000008.1:0-2404 GCA_036379435.1 Ignavibacteriaceae bacterium | reverse complement strand
TTACCCTATATAAATCATTTAGTTAGAGATCCAAGCAATCATCATCACTTTGTAACTATGACCAGCGGATTTACTGCAGTTACTAATTCATACATGCTTGGCCTTCTTGAAGATCTGAAATATTATCTCGGGCAAACAGATTTTACTTCGCGTTTTACACAGCGCTATTTCGATCCCGAATTTAAAGAAGGTAAAGACCGCGATATTCATCTTTATCTTGATGGACTTGCTGAACACAGCAGAACTGTAAGAAAGGAAGCTGTATCACGAAGGCTTCTTAGAAACATGATAGAAATATATGAGGAAGATAATATCACCTATCTTGAAGACAGAGTTGATGAATTAATAAATTATTTTCAGACACAGTATCCTGGCAAAAAGGATATTCCGCATGTTCAAAAACTAAAGGGTATGATGCGTGAATGGGAAGAAGAACTTGTTTGGGCATTTTTTGGATTTAATACAAGTTCAGTTTCACATATGCGACTTGGATTTTATCAGGGAGATATTTTTACTGAAAATCCAGAAATGGATAGAGATGTAATTCCTATTTTCAATCTATTAAAGAAAATAAAACCAACAATTATAACAGTGGCTCTTGATCCCGAAGGCAGCGGCCCGGATACACATTATAAAGTTTTACAAGCAACTGCAGAAGCTCTAAAGCTTTATGAAAAGGAAACAGGAATAAATAATATAAAAGTGTGGGGATACAGAAATGTTTGGTATCGTTTTCATCCGGCTGAAGCAAATATTTTTATTCCGGTCAGTTTAAATTCAATGGCTATAATGGAAAATACTTTTCTTAATAGTTATGGTTCTCAGCGTGCGGCAAGTTTTCCGAGCTGGGAATATGATGGACCATTTTCAAGACTGGCCCAGAGAATACAGGTGGAACAATATCAGACAATTAGATTGTGTTTAGGTAAAGATTATTTTCTTAAACATCCATATCCAAGAGTACAGGCTGCATATGGTATGGTTTATTTAAAAGAATTATCCCAATCAGAGTTTTATGCTCATTCATCTGAATTAAGAAAGTTAACTGAAAATTATTAAATAGAATTAATCATATGAAACAAACAAGAAAAGATTTTTTTAAAACTTCGGGAATAATAGCAGCGGGATCGATGGCTGCCTCAATTCCGATTGCTTCATTTGCAAAAACCATTATCAAAACAAAAGGCTCAAAGATGAAATTTTCTTTTAAACCCTATACTCTTGAGTTGAAACATGTTTTTACAGTTGCAGTTAATTCCAGAACTACAACTCCCGTTATGCTTACAGAAATTGAGTATGATGGAATTAAAGGTTATGGTGAAGCTTCTATGCCGCCTTATCTTGGTGAATCCCAGGAAACGGCTACAGCATTTTTATCAAAAGTTAATCTTGAACAGTTTAACGATCCGTTTGAGATGGAAAATATTTTGGATTACGTGGATTCCATCGAAGAAAAAAATACTGCAGCTAAAGCTTCTGTAGATATTGCATTACACGATCTCGTCGGGAAATTAATGAATCAGCCATGGTATAAGATATGGGGTTATGATGAGACCAAAACTCCTTATACAACTTTTACTATTGGTATCGATACTGCTGATGTGGTAAGACAAAAAGTAAAAGAAGCAGCAGAATTTAAAGTACTAAAAGTAAAACTGGGAAGAGAAAATGATAAGGAAATGATTGAAACCATCCGCTCCGTTACCAATGTACCACTTACTGTTGATGTTAACCAGGGATGGAAGGATAAACATTTTGCGCTTGATATGATCAATTGGTTAAGTGAAAAAAACATTGAATTTGTAGAACAGCCGATGCCAAAAGAAATGGTTGATGATCTTGCCTGGTTAACACAAAATTCTCCGCTGCCAATAATTGGTGATGAATCAGTTCAAAGAATACCCGATGTTATAAAAGCACACGGAGTATTTTCGGGTATTAATATAAAACTAATGAAATGCACTGGAATGCGGGAAGCAAATAAAATGTTAAATCTTGCAAGATCTTTAAATATGAAAGTAATGATTGGATGTATGACAGAAACGAGCTGCGCAATTTCTGCTGCTTCTCAACTTTCTCCAATGGTTGATTGGGCAGATCTGGATGGAGCTTTGTTAATTAAAAATGATCCGTATGAAGGAGTTAAAGTAATTGATGGTAAAGTAACATTAAATAATTATCCCGGAATTGGATTAAAAAGTTAATTTGATGTTTGTCATTCGCGCGAAGGCTGGGAAATAATGTATTAGTCAGGTTTTCTCCCCAGTAGAAATGACAATCATAAGTCTTTTCTGCCAAAGACATCCCTTTCGAAAAGATGTCGTAGTTGAAAAATTTTGAACTGCAAATTATAAATGAATGCTCACTCTTTTAAAAAGTCAGAATAAAAGTCATTTCGAATCCG
>DASVGS010000007.1:0-7923 GCA_036379435.1 Ignavibacteriaceae bacterium | reverse complement strand
TGCTCTTAGCAATAATATGAACATCCAAAAATCCTTAGTGATAATCCCAACATACAATGAGCTGGAAAATCTGCCCAGACTTATTCCCGCAGTTTTATCACAGGATGAGAGTATTAATATTCTTATCGTTGATGATGGATCTCCTGACGGAACAGGCGCGTTTATTAAAGAAGAAATGAAAAAAAATGATCGTGTTTTTCTTTTAGAACGTGAAAAGAAAATGGGATTGGGAACTGCATATATAACAGGATTTAAGTATGCTTTGCAAAATAACTACGATTATGTTTTTGAAATGGATGCTGATTTTTCTCATGATCCTAATGAACTAAAAAATTTTTTAATTGCAATTAAAGATAATGATTTGGTTTTGGGCAGCAGGTACATAAATGGAGTGCGTGTACTTAACTGGCCAATGACAAGATTATTGTTAAGCTTTTTTGCAAGTGTGTATACCAGATTTATTACGGGTTTGCCTGTTAGAGATGCTACCGGTGGTTTTAAATGTTTTCGAAGAAAGGTTTTGGAATCGATTGATCTTGATCAGATTAAATCCAATGGTTATTCATTCCAAATTGAAATGACGTTTAAAGCCTATGCAAAAGGATTCAGGATAAAAGAAATACCGATTGTATTTATAGATCGTGTGCGCGGTAAATCAAAAATGTCTAAAAAAATTGTTCGCGAAGCAGTAACAATGGTTTGGAAACTTAGACTGCAGCATATGTTTGGCAAATTGTAAGGATCAATTATTTGGATCTTTCAATAATCATAGTAAACTATAATGTAAAAGAATTCTTACAGAATTTAATTCACTCTATTGAAAAAGCCACTCTTAATCTTACCAAAGAAATTATAATAGTCGATAATGCGTCTGATGACGGCAGCGTTGATTTTATAAAAGATAAATTTCCGGAAGTCAAATTAATTGCCAATAAAAAAAATCTGGGTTTCGGAAAAGCAAATAATCTCGGATTAAAAATTGCTGCTGGAGAATACATCTTACTTATCAATCCCGATACATTGGTTGCTGAAGATACGTTTGAAAAGATGATCCAATTCTTTAATGATACTCCATCAGCCGGATTAGCCGGATGTAAAATTTTAAATCCTGATGGTACACTTCAACTTGCATGCAGAAGAAGTTTTCCCGGTCCCTGGACGTCTTTTACAAAAGTTACAGGTTTAAGTACACTTTTTCCTAAAAGTAAAATCTTTGCACGGTACAATCTTACTTATCTTGATGAAAATAAAAGTTACGAAGTTGATGCAATATCAGGTTCATTTATGATGATGCGAAGATCTGTTTATGATAAAGTTGGCGGATTTGATGAGCAGTTTTTTATGTACGGCGAGGATCTGGATTTATGTTACAGAATTCAAAAATCAGGTTTTAAAGTTTACTATGTTCACTCCACTCAAATTATACATTATAAAGGTGAAAGCACTAAAAGAAGCAGCCTGGATGAAACCAGGGTTTTTTATAATGCTATGCACTTATTTGTAAAAAAGCACCTGTCAAGTTCATTGTTGGTTGGAATGATATTGCGAAGTGCTATTGTAGTTAGAAGTATATTTGCATTTATCGGAGTTCGTAAACTTATATTTATTTCTTTCATTCTTGATTTTATTTTTTTTGATTTATGCTTATTTGCTGCTGAAAAAATTTATCATAACATAAGCGATTGGAAAGGATTTCCATATTATGCCATTCCCATTGTTTATTCAGTTCCTGCATTAATCCAGTTATTTGTTTCATTTGCAATTGGTAATCATAAAAAAGATAAACTCTCAGTTTCAAAAACACTGCTTTCAATAATTATCAGTCTGCCAGTTTTAACTTCATTAACTTTTTTCTTTAAAGATTTTGCATTCAGCCGGGCAATTGTACTGATAACATATTTCTTTTTATTCATAGTACTTTCTGCATGGCGTATAGCTTTTAAAATTATCTTTAAAGCCAGTTTAATTGATGATGAACTGAAACAGAAGCGGACACTTATTGTTGGATTGGATGACAGTGCTTTACAAATAGGCAAAAAAATACGCAAGAAAAAAACAGATAGAAGAAGTGTTGTTGGATTGATAGGATTTTCTAATAAAAACATCGGAGATAAATTAGAATCATTTGAAGTAATTGGTACAGATCAGAATATAAAAAGAGTGATAAGAGAAAATAAAATTAATGAAATTATTTTCTCTTCCGGTGAATTATCATATAACAAAATGATGGAAATAGTTGGCAAATGCCGGGAAGAAAATGTTGAATTTAAAATTGTTGGAAATAATCTTGATTTTATAGTTGGAAAAACAGCAGTTACTTTGCTTGATGATATGCCCGTTATTGAGTTAAACTATAATATCACACAGCCTCAACAGAGATTTATTAAAGGATTATTTGATTATTCAATTGTTTTACCATCTTTAATATTTCTTTATCCATTTATATTTTTTAAAAGTAAAGTATTAAATAAGCAATCCGATTTTACTAAATTTGTTATGGGATTTGCAAAAGTAGTTAGTGGTAAAGCCAGCCTGGTTGGTCCGGAAACTTCTGATCAAACTGAGGATAATTTTTTAGGTAAAAAAGGTTTAACCGGATATTGGTATATTGAAAACGGAAATCCGGAAGAATTGGAAAAACTTAATTTTTATTATGCAAAAAATCAAAACATTTGGCTGGATATTGAAATACTTGCCAAATCGTTAAATAAAATGTGGAGTAAATAGTAAACATGGCAAAGACGATATTAGATTTTGAAAAACCGATTTATGAACTTGAATCTAAATTAGATGAGATGAAAAAATTCTCTGATAATCTTGATATCGAAAAAGATGTATTAAGACTTGAAGAGAAAGTAAGACAATTGAAAGAAGAATTATACAGAGATCTTTCTAGATGGCAGCGTGTTCAATTAGCCCGCCATCCAGACAGACCATTTACGCTTGATTATATTTATGCAATGACTGATTCTTTTGTTGAACTGCATGGTGATAGATCATTTAAAGATGATAAAGCTATTGTTGGAGGGCTTGCACAAATTGGTAATCATAAAGTTGTAATTATGGGGCAGCAAAAAGGGCGGGATACAAAATCCAATGTTTATAGAAATTTTGGCATGATGAATCCGGAAGGTTACAGAAAAGCTTTACGGCTGATGAAACTTGCTGAAAAATTTAATCGTCCCGTAATTACTTTGATAGATACGCCCGGTGCGTTCCCCGGTTTGGAGGCTGAAGAACGCGGACAGGCAGAAGCGATTGCAAAAAATCTTTTTGAAATGAGTAAACTGAAAGTTCCGATTATTGTAGTGATAATTGGTGAAGGCGCCAGCGGAGGTGCACTTGGAATTGGAGTTGGAGACAGAATTTTAATGCTTGAAAATTGCTGGTACTCGGTTATAAGTCCTGAATCCTGTTCTTCTATTTTATGGAGAAGTTGGGAATATAAAGAGCAGGCGGCAGAAGCTTTAAAACTTACTGCTCCTGATTTGTTAGAGCAGGGAATAGTTGATAGAATAATTAAAGAACCATTCGGCGGTGCTCATAAAAATCATCAGGAGGCGGCAGATAATTTAAAAGCGGCCTTGATTGAAGAACTAAATGAATTAATTAAAATTAAGCCGGAAAAACTTGTTGACAATAGAATAGAAAAATTTGGCAAAATGGGTGTTTATACTGAGTAGTATTATTAAAAATTATTTGTCAGTCTGAGCTTGTCGAAGACTGACCTTTTCAGAAATCTTTTATAACTTTTATAAAATCACACTTCGACAGGCTCAGTGTGACAATTTTTAGATATGTATACAATCCTTTATTTCTCCTAATATCATTTTTATTTATTATGCAAAAACATTTTACAGAAGTCCGTGTCCGGTATGCAGATACAGATCAAATGAAATTTGCATACAACGGAAAATACTTTGAGTATTTTGAAGTCGGCAGAACAGAAATGATGCGCGAAGTTGGTTTGCCATACGAGTTAATTGAAAAAAGCGGATTCTTTATGCCGGTTATAGAAACAAAAATTCATTTTTTCTCTCCGGCTTTTTATGATGAGCTTTTAGTCATTGAAACCCGTGTTGAAAAATTACCAACGGTTAAAGTACATATAGACCACATCGTAAAAGCAAAGGAAAGAAATATTATTATTTGCGAAGGATATGTTGAGCTTGCTTTTTTGGATGCAAAAACAAATCGTCCTACACGTGCACCAAAATTATTTATAGATGCTGTAAAAAAATATTATGAATAAAATATATTGTCACACCGAGCGTGTCATCCCGAGCGAAGTCGAGGGACGAAGTGTGACTTTTAATTAATCGTAAGGTTTATAAAACAAATAATAGTGCTAAAGTTTCTATGTATGTAATATGAATAAAATAGATAAGAATATTTCAAGTTTAATTGCTTATGCATTAAAAGAAGATGTGAGAACAGGCGACATAACAACCAAAGCTACAATCTCCAACTCAAAAAAAGCAGCAGGAAAATTTTTAATTAAAGCAGATGGAATTATATCAGGTTTGGAAATTGCCAAATCAGTTTTTAAAACTGTTGATCCAAAAATAAAATTTGAAATTAAAATAAAAGATGGATCGAAAGTTAAATCTGGTGATATTGCTGCAGTAGTAACCGGTAAAGCGCAATCATTATTGACCGCTGAAAGAACTGCTTTAAACTTTTTGCAAAGAATGAGCGGTATTGCAACATCCGCAAATATTTATTCTGAAAAAATAAATCATACAAAAGCAAAAGTAATAGACACAAGAAAAACTGTTCCGGGTTTACGTGCGTTGGATAAGCTTGCAGTAAAACTTGGCGGCTGCAATAATCATCGTATTGGATTATACGATATGTTTTTAATTAAAGATAATCATATTGAAGTTGCCGGCTCAATTACAAAAGCAGTTGAAGCTTGTGTTAGGTACAATAAAAAACATCATAAAAAATTTAAGATTGAAGTTGAAACAAAAAATCTTATTGAAGTTGAAGAAGCATTGAAAACAAAAGCAGATATTATAATGCTCGATAATTTTGAAGTTAATGAAATGAAAAAAGCTGTTAATCTTATTAATGGCAAATGTAAAGTTGAAGCATCAGGCGGAGTAAATTTGGATACTATTAAATCAATTGCAGAAACCGGTGTGGATTATATCTCTGTTGGTGCACTTACGCACAGTGTTAAAGCTCTGGATATTTCTTTAGAGATTTCACTCAAATAATCCCCGATGAAAGAAAAGCTAAAAGAGTTAACTAAAGATACTGCCATTTACGGCATAAGTACTATGCTGGGCAGGTTTTTAAATTTTTTACTTGTTCCGTTTTATACAAATGTATTTTTACCTTCTGAATACGGTGTTGTAAATATTCTCTATTCCTACATCGCTATTTTTAATATTATTTTTTTATATGGAATGGATTCTGCTTTTTTAAAGTACGCTGCATTTAAAGATATTGGAGATGACAAAGAAAATTTTTCTACACCATACATAAGCGTATTTATAAGTTCAGTATTACTTGTCGGATTTATTTTGCTTTTTAAAAATCCAATTGCAGCTTTTCTTGATGTTGGAGAAAACCAGACCTATTTAATTGTTCTTTCAGCGCTAATACTATTTTTCGATTCAAACGTTGTAATTCCGTTTTTAAAATTACGACTTGAGCGAAAAGCAAAATTCTTTTCAATGTTACGGGTTGCAAATATTTTAATCAATATCTCGTTAAATATTATTCTTATTGTAAAATTAAAGTGGGGTATTGAAGCAATTTTTATTAGTAACCTTACCGCATCGGTTTTTACATTATTATTTATACTCCCAACTATAATCAGGAATTTCAGATTTACATTTCATAAAGTATTATTTAAAAGATTGCTTAGATTTGGATTACCTTATCTTCCTGCAGGAATCGGTGTAATGCTTGTCCAGGTTATTGATGTTCCAATACTTCAAAAGTTAACTGATCTTAAAACAGTTGGTATTTATAAGGCAAATTACAAACTGGGAATTTTTATGATGCTGTTTGTAAATATGTTCCAGTTTGCGTGGCAGCCTTTTTTTCTAAATAATGCAAAAGAAGAAAATGCAAAGGAAATTTTTTCAAAAGTATTAACTTATTTTACAATTGTTGGCAGCATTATGCTGGTAATACTTTCTTTATTTATTTCTGATATAGTAAAAATAAATTTCTGGGGATTCTCAATTATTGGTGCTAATTACTGGAGTGGTTTGTACATAGTTCCGGTGATTCTTTTGGGATATTTATTTAACGGATTATACGTAGTTTTCTCAGCAGGAATTTATATTGAAGAAAAAAGTATATACGCACCAATTGTTGCGGGAGCAGGTGCGATAACAAATGTGGCTGTAAATTATTTGCTTATCCCTTACTTCAATATTATGGGTGCGGCATTTGCAACCCTTGCAAGTTATGTTGTGATGGCCTCAGGTTATTATCTCGTTACGCAAAAATTTTATAAAATTAATTATGATTATAGTAAACTTGCTAAGATAGCATTAGCAGTAATTTTAACCGGAATAATTTATTACTTGTTAATGTTTGGTGGAGTCTTAAATATCTACTACAAATTATTTCTCGCAATAATTTTTATTACTTTTATATTGTTAAATGTATTTGAAAAAAATGAAATGGATTTTATAAAAACAAAACTTTTACGGAGATAAATGGCTGAAATAATAAAAATAAAAGTAAAAAGATTAAGTAATGATTTTCTGGATGTTGCTCTCCCGTACTATGCAACATCCGGCAGCGCAGGTATGGATATTCGTGCTGCAATTAAAGATGATGTTTTTATTCAACCAGGAAAAGTTGAGCTGATTCCAACAGATATTTCTTTGGAAATTCCTTTAGGGTATGAAATACAAGTAAGACCAAGAAGCGGATTGGCTGCTAATCACTGCATAGGGATTTTAAATTCTCCCGGTACAATTGATTCTGATTATAGAGGCGAAGTAAAAATTATAATTATGAATTTTGGAAAAGAAGATTTTAAAATATCAAAAGGCGATAGAATAGCACAATTAATAGTTTCAAAAGTTTATACGGCTAAAATGGTAGAGGTTAAGGATCTAAATATATCTCACCGCGGAGAAGGCGGGTTTGGACATACAGGAAAGAAATAATTTTAAAATTAAAAGATGGAAAAATTGAAATAACAAAAAATTCAAATTTTAAATAACTCAAATTCTATCCGCGTTTACTTTAAAATATTTTTACAGTCAAGAGCTTTGTAAATAAAATTAATTTTTCTGTTTTAGACTTTCATTCCTGTTTTCATTAACTTCGATCAGCACTTACAAAAATTCTGTAAAAAATTTCCAGTCGTTCTGATATTTTCTAAGAATGAAATTTTCTATTTCATCCTTCGACAGGCTCAGGATGACATGGTAAGTTGAAAATTATTCATTATTCATTTTTTATTGATTTGATATACGATGTCTGATTTTATTCATCTTCACAACCACACACATTACAGCTTACAAGACGGAGCCTGCACAGTAGAAGGTTTGATCAACGCAGCCAAAAAACACGATATGAAATCTGTTGCAATAACAGATCACGGTGTTATGTACGGTGCTGCGGAGTTTTATAATAAAGCAAAAAAGGCCGGCATCAAACCGATCATTGGAATGGAGGCTTACATCGTTGTTGATGGAAGCCGTTTTGACCGTGGTAAGGTTGAAGACGCAAACAACAAGAAAAAATCAAAACACTACAATCATTTAATACTTCTCGCAAAAAACAAACAGGGTTACGATAATCTTTCCCGACTTTCTACTCTCGGGCACACAGAAGGTTTTTATTACAAACCTCGCATTGATATGGAATTATTGGAGAAGTACAAAGAAGGATTAATTTGTACAACTGCCTGTGCCGGCGGAGTTGTTTCAACTCATCTTGTAA
>DASVGS010000006.1:0-2477 GCA_036379435.1 Ignavibacteriaceae bacterium | reverse complement strand
TTAAAGGTCGCAGTAATTTTAACTGTCTTTAAAAGTGCAACCAGGCCAGGTGCCACCCCTGCTCCCTCAGAAATCCATGTGTTAACAATTTTATCCTGTGCTGCTGGTGGTGTAACTGTTTCGTCATCAGAGCTATTGCATCCAACATATAAAAATGTTAATGATGCGAATAGTGCCAACAAAAATAAGCGTTTCATGCTATCTCCTTTTAATTAATTTATGATTTGTTGTTTAATGATTTTTTGTGCATTTGAAATAATTTCTTTTTGTCAATCTTACCCGCCTCGCTTTTAGGAAGCTCTGATAAGAATTCTATGTGCTTTGGTATTTTATACTTTGCAAGATTTCCTTTGCAGAATTCTATAATTTCATTCTCACTTGCCAAACTGTTTTCCTTTAAAACGATGTAAGCCTTTCCAACTTCGCCCCATTTTTCATCTTCAACTCCGATCACTGCAACTTCTTTTATCTTTTCATTTGTGTACAAAAAGGATTCTATTTCAGTGGGAAAAACATTTTCACCACCACTTATATACATGTTTTTTTTACGATCAACCACATAGAAATAACTCTCCTCATCCTGCTTAACCAAGTCACCAGTATGAAACCATCCATCTGTTATTGCTTCAGTTGTTTCTTTTTCTTTCTTCCAGTAACCGGGAGTAACAACCGGGGATTTTAACCACAATTCTCCGACTTCATTAACAGAACATTCAGTCTTTTCATCACGCATAATCTTTGCATCGATATAGAAGTTTGGAAAACCGATGGATCCTTTTTTCCTGATTGCATCATCCTGGTGGAGTGAAAAACAGTTTGGACCAACTTCTGTTAATCCGAATCCTTGTCTGATATAAACACCTTTCTTATGCCAGGTATTAATTAATGGGATCGGCATTGGAGCACCGCCTACTATTGCATATCGAACAGAAGCTAAATCTACTTTATCGAAGTACGGAGAATCAGCCATCATCTGAAGCATTGTTGGAACACCAAAAAGTATTGTTGCTTTTTCTTTTTCCATAAGCTGCAGAATAAGATCAGCATCAAATTGAGTTAGTAGAGTATGAGAAGCGCCGTGATGAAGAAATGGTGTGAATAAAACATTCCATCCGCCTGTATGGAAAAACGGGGCAAAACTTTGTGTGTGATCACTTGAATGAAGATCAAGTCGTAAGCCTGTATTAATGGAATTCCAAAATAACATTTTATGTGTGATAATAACACCTTTGGAAAGTCCTGTAGTTCCGGCAGTATATAAAATCATCACAGGATCATCTTCTGTAAAAATTTCTTTTGAAGAAAATTCAGATTCGATATTATCATCTAATAAAAATTTTGCTATTTCATCTAAAGATTTTAACACTGAAACTTTTGAGAGCGATGATAATTTTGGAATGTGAGATGAAAACTCTTCATCATAAAAAAATAATTTTGGATCTGCATCGTTTATTAAAATATCAAGTTCGCGAGGCATCAATCTGAAATTTAGGGGAACTAACAATGCTCCGATTTTAATGCAGGCAAGAAACAGTATTACATGTTCAGATTTATTTTTAGAATAAATTGCAATGCGATCGCCCTTTTTTATTTTGTATTGATCAATCAAATAAGCTGCTAGTGCATTTGTACGTTTATTAAAATCATAATAACTCCATTGGACATCGCGTTGATGTTCTCTAAGAAACATTCTATCAGGAGTGTACTTAGCCCATTTGTTTAACCAATCTGTTTGAAAATTATGCATCAGCTTTTCTCCTTGTAAAAAGATAAACTAACCCGCCGGAAAGCACTGAAAGAGTAATTGCAACCGCACCGGAAACGCCGGGATTTTGACCTGTTGCAATTGTGAATGGGACAGGTAGATTTCCATAGAAATAACTGAAATGAACAATTATTGCCACTAAAGAGGCAGTGATAACAGCAACTTTTGATGTGTCCTTCAAAAACATTCCAAATAAAATTGGAACAAAAGCAGCAGAGAAGTAAGCATACACGCCATTCTGTGCAAAAATACCTACACTTAAATTTGGATTTACAAGTTGATCATAAGAAAGCAAAATGGATACAAGTCCTATTACTGCAATAACAATTCTATTAATCAAAATTGTTGTTGAAGTATTTTTCTTTTCATCTTTAGGGAAAAATTTTCCGAATAATGGTTTGATAATATCTGCCGTTACAGATGTTGATACCGATTGAATTAATCCTTCAATTGTAGAAATACCCGCTGATATCAATCCCATCACTACAACCAATCCAACATAAACAGGAAATTCATGAACCACATATGCGGAAATTACTCCATCCAGTTTCAGTGGAATTCCTTTAACTGTTAAATCAGGAAAAACAATTCTTGCATATAGTCCGGTTATAACTACAAGAAAAAACAAAGTCTGAACAATAACAGCTGTTACCAAATATTTATTTACATCTTTATCAGTTTTAAGTAAAAGAGATTTTGTAATGATGTGCGG
>DASVGS010000005.1:0-3003 GCA_036379435.1 Ignavibacteriaceae bacterium | reverse complement strand
AAATTGTTTCGATATCATTCATTGCTCGTTTATAAAACTCAACCGGCAAAAAACGATTCTCTTCATCCTCTTCATTATAATTTATTTCGTCAATCGTTCCGGATAATGAATCTATCCAGTTATTATAACCGGATACAATTTTAAGATTTGATGAAACACGAAGCAGATTCGAGAGATCTATTCCATTAATTTTTATCCACCTGCCTGTTAATGCACGGAATATATTTTTGTAGTAAAAATTATTTTCAAGTATTTCCAAAAAATTAATTAAAGATATTACCGGCTGTGATTCATTAAGTGCATATCTATCCGTAAGATTAAAAGGAATTCCGTATTCATTAAACACATCTCTTATTAATGCGGAGTGATCCGAGATTAAATTAAAAACCACAGTTATTGCTTCTACATCAACCTGATTGTTGGTTATCAGAGATTTTATTTCTTTAGCTATAAGTCTTACTTCTTCTTCGGGAGTCTGTGCAATTATTTTAATTACTTCTGTTTCGCTTTGCTTTGGAGAATCATTTTCATTAAGCAGAAATAATCTTTCACGAATTCTTTTCTGATATTCATTAAACTGTATTTGAGATGTGTCTTCAACCTCATTAAATCCTATTGCTTTAAATTTTTGATAACAGTTATCCAGATGTGAAAACAATGCGGGATTGTATCTGTAATAATCGAACAATAAATACAGTTCAACGTCTTTAATATCCGCAGTACGATTTATTATTTCAATTTCGGGCTGTGTAAACTCATCAAATCCATTAATTAAAATATTTTTTGTTTTATTAAATGAATTATCAAACCTCTGAACAAATTCATTTTTATCCATCAATAAAACTTGTTTATAAATATCTCCCGTTTCATAAACATTTAATTCTTTACAAAACTCCAGGTAATTTTTATATACACTTGCAATATCTATAGCCTTTAATTTTTCAGAACCCTCAAGTTTATCAGATTCATAATTAATTTGTTCTGGAGTGATGCCGTTTAGTTTATACTGTGTGATAACATTTTTAATTCTATCCAATGTTCCACGCGGAATCTCATTCCGGTAATTTGAAAAATATTTTAATTCCGTTTTCTTAAACGCTTTACTTAAAAGTACTGCCGATGATGCTTCGCTAAGCGTTTTAAATGAATCTATATCGCTGGTCTTAAAAATCTCAGTAACAAATGTTTCAAAGGTGTGTAGATTTATTTTTGAAACTGATTTACCCGGTGATTGTGATATCAGTTCTCTTTTTAAATATCTTACTTTTCTGTTTGTGGGCACGATTATAAAAACTTCATCAAGTTTTTCCTGACTGATAAATTCATTTATCAGTCTATCGGCATCTAATCGTTCAATTTTATTTTTGGATAAAATCATTTTTATTTATTTAAAAGTAAATCTTTGTAAGAAGCACGTATTTCTTTTTTATCAGAAAGTTTTAGCAAATTCTTTAAATAGTAAAATCTTTTTTCTGCATCAACTAATCCATTTGTAACCCGTGTTTCCAATTCTAAAAAGTATCCTAAATGTTTTACATAATCCAGGTGTATTCTTGTGTTTTTATAAAGATATAACTCCCTTTTTTTGTTTACAATTGTAACAACATATAAAAATCTTTTAAGATATTTATTTACATCCGCGTTATCTATCTCTAATAGATGATAATCCGACCATCTCTTTTTTGATTTTTCATTCCGGTCATAAAATATCAGCGTCTGTTTACCATTTTCAATTCTTAATTTTAGCAGACCTTTATCAACCTTATAATAAATATCTTTTTGCAATAATAATTCCTTAAACGGAATTTTATTTTTATTAATAATTTCTTTTACCACTTTGTGTGAGGTCAGTTTCACTTTTATTTCAAGATTTTTTGGCATTTGGGTGTTTTCTGTTTTAAAGTGATTTTAACATAATGATTAAATATTACATTGATATTGTTGTTTCAATATTTATTTTAACTATAGAAAAATAAGAATATTAAAATGTTGAAAGAAATCTCACAATCCCGGGCTCAATCAGGTAAACTGAAGTACAGAGTAAAAAAAGTAATTATACTCTGTTTATTTGCCATTGCATTTCCGATTACAAATATATCTCCGCAAGGTATTGGTGAACTGGCTCCGCCAAAGCCACTTGAAGTTTTTCCTTCCAACGCGTGGGGAATGGATATTATGTTTGGTGATGCGGGTTTTGGATTGGGTACTTTTTTTAGGAAACAAATTGATGTTAAATGGACTGCCTTTATAGATGTTTCATTTTCTGAAGCAAAAGATGAAAGGGAAATTGAGTATTATGATCCCTATCAAGGTACATTTATTACATTCAATAAAGTTAACAGAATTTTTCAGGTACCTTTAAATATAGGCTTGCAGTACAGACTTTTTGAAAATGTAATTGCAGATAATTTAAGACCATACATTTGTGCAGGCGTTGGTCCAACAGTTTTAGTTACAACACCGGCATCTGAAGAATTCTTTAATGCTTTCGGTAAGGCACAAGCTAAATATGCAGCTGGCGGTTATGTGGGATTTGGTGCTAACTTTGGTCTGGATAAATCAAGTCTGGTTGGTCTTAACGTTCGCTATTATTACTCAAAAATTCTTAAGGGTGGAGTAGAAAGCCTTGCCGGTAGAGAGAAAACTGAAATACAAGGTTTTTTTATTACACTTAATTTAGGTTTGATGTACTAAAAAATTTTAGATCATTTTTGCCTTTCGGCTTGTGGTTGGTTAAAGATATTAGGCGTTTAACGTAACAAAATCATTTTTTTTACTTGTGTAAAATCGCCCACTCTCATTTGATAGAAATAAATTCCACTTGCCAAACTGCTAGGGTTAAAGACAACTTGATAGTTACCTTTTGCTTTAAATTCATTCAATATCTCAGCAACATTTTCGCCAAGAACATTATAGATCGTAATATAAACTTGGCCGGGAGATTCTAAACTATATTCAATCGTAGTATTTGAATTAAATGGATTCGGATAATTTTGTGCGAGT
>DASVGS010000004.1:0-6501 GCA_036379435.1 Ignavibacteriaceae bacterium | reverse complement strand
GATATGGTTGTAGTTATTGGCGGTTCGCTAATAGGTACCGGGTCCCTGCATCTTATTCCGGTTTTTCTTTTTGCCACTTTAGGAAGCCTGGCGGGATTTTTATCTGCTTTTATAATTGGCTGGCAGTTTGATAAAAAACTAATACACTCAGGAAAAATTAAATTTATTAATATTCAATCGATTGATAAAGTTGAAAATGCTTTTCGCAAGTACGGATATTATTTAATTATAGCCAACCGATTTTTGCCTGGTACACGGGCAGTAATTTCTTTCTTTGCGGGAATGAGCAGACTTGATGTTAAAAGAACCTCAGTTTTAAGTTTGATTAGTTCAGCAGTGTGGAATGCATTTTTAATTTATCTTGGTTTTGCTTTTGGAAAAAATATCCATTTGATAGATGGTTATCTTAATACTTACAGTAATATTATTATTTCAATTACCACTGTTGTAATAGTTTTCTTTGTTGTAAGATACTTTTTTAAAAAAAGAAAAAAATAGATTGAAAAACTTATTCAAGTTCAAAAAGTTATCACCTGAAGAAAAAAAGCAATTAAGAAAAGAAAGATTGCTCTTAGTTCTATCTGGAATACTATTTGGAATTTCTTTCACTCCCTTTCCATTTCCCTTCCCGATATTATTATTTGTTGCATTTATTCCGTACTTCTTTGTAGTAGAAAAAAGACACAGCCTGCTAAAAGTAAACTCAGCTTCATATTTAACTTTTTTTGTAATGAGTTTGATAACGGTTTATTGGGTTGGCAGCTGGCAAAGTGAATCAGATCCATTTTTAATGATTAGCGGAGTTGTACTTGTTTTCTTTTTACCTTGTGTAATGTTAATAAATTCGAGTTTATTTTATTTATCACGAAAAGTTTTTAAGAAGAATTTGTCTCTTTATTTTTTTCCATTCTTTTGGTTAACAGGAGAATATCTGCTAACACTTACGGATCTTAAATTTCCTTGGTTAACTATTGGTCATGGTCTTGCAAAGTTTACTTCCTTTATTCAGATTGCTGACATTGTTGGTGCATTCGGTTTATCATTTATTGTATTGTGGATAAATATTTTCATTTTTCAAGGATTTAAATCATTCAAAGAAAATGTAAAAGTCAGTACGATTTATTTTTCTGTTGCTTCCTCGATTTTCATTTTAATTATAGTCTATGGTTTCGTAAAAATATCTTTTGTTAATAAAGAAGAGAAAAAAATAAAAATAGGGATCATTCAGCCCAATATTGATCCCTGGAATAAGTGGGAACTTGGAGGATTAGATGATCTACTAAAAAATAATCTTTCGCTTTCCCAAAAATGTGCTGATGAAGGTGCAAAATTAATTCTCTGGCCCGAAACTGCTTTGCCTGTTTATATGCTTTCCGGTACATATCAACGTGAACTGGATTCGATTTATGCTTTCCTCAAAAAAAATAATGTCAGGCTGTTAACCGGTATGCCTGATTTTATAATTTATGAAAACAACCCTCCAAAGAATGCTAAGTATAATGAAGAAGGCAAATATTTTTATGCAACCTACAATTCAATATTACTATTACAACCAAATACTTATGAAGTTCAACGTTATGGAAAAATGCAGTTAGTTCCTCTCGGCGAACATACACCCTTTGTTGATCAACTTCCATTTCTTGGTGATTTGCTGAAATGGGGAGTAGGAATTAGCGGGTGGAACGTTGGACAGGATACAACAGTTTTTAAATTTGTAGATAATACAGACACAATAAATGTAGGAGGATTGGTCTGTTACGAATCTGTATTCCCTACATTCCCAAATTATTTTGTGGATCGCGGTGCACAGTTTTTGGCTGTGGTTACAAATGACAGCTGGTATGGCAAACTAAGCGGACCATATCAACATAAAGAATTTGCTAACTTACGAGCAGTAGAAAATAGAAGAGCAGTTGTACGTTGTGCAAATGGGGGAGTAAGTTGTTTGATAAATAAGTTTGGTGTAACAGAAATTGAAACAGAAATGTTTACAAGAACACACCTTGTTGTTGATGTTCCATTAAATAATGAGAAAACATTTTATACTAAAAATCCATTGATAGTTCCTGTTATATCCTCAGCATTTTCTTTATGGATTTTTGGAATAAACATTTTATTGTGGATGAAGAAAAAGTTTAAATTATAAAATTTAATTGTCATCACGAGCAGAGAGAAGTGATCTTTAATAAATAAATGTTTATGATTGCTTTGTCGATTCTCTTCTCGCAATGACTTACCAGGAGAAATATGATAGACCTCAGAAGTGATACCGTAACACGGCCATCTGAACCAATGCGTAAAGCAATGTACAATGCTGAAGTTGGCGATGATGTTTTTAGAGAAGATCCATCCGTAAATAGACTTGAGCAATATGCTGCAGAACTTCTTGGCAAAGAATCTGCCCTTTATGTTTCAAGTGGAGTTATGGGTAACCAGATTTGTTTAAATGTTTTAACAAATCCAGGTGATGAGGTGATCTGTGAACGTGATGCTCACATTTTTAATTATGAATCCGGCTCACCAGCTGCACTAAGCGGAATACAATTATTCCCGATTGAAGGAAATTACGGAGTAATAACTCCAGAACAAATTGAACCGATAATCAGACCAACATCTGCTTATTATATGCCGCGCACAAAAGTTATCGAAGTTGAAAATACTCACAATCGTGGAGGCGGAACAATTTGGCCGATTGAAAATATTATTGCATTAAAAGATTTAGCAAAGAAATATAATCTCTTTTATCATCTTGATGGTGCAAGAATATGGAACGCGTCTGTTGCAACAGGAATTTCCGTTAGAGAATATGCTTTACATTTTGATTCAATTTCCTGTTGTCTATCAAAAGGACTTGGTGCTCCGGTTGGCTCTATAATAGCTGGTACAAAAGATTTTATAAAAGAAGCCTTTCGTGTTCGTAAAGCGTGGGGCGGGGGAATGAGACAGGTTGGAATTCTGGCTGCTGCTGGTTTGTATGCACTTCAAAATAATATTGAACGATTAAAAGAAGATCATGACAAAGCTAAATTTCTTGCTGAAAGGATTATGGCTAATCCAAATCTTGAAATTGATATGAAAGCGGTGCAGACAAATATTTTATTATTCCATCCAAAAAATATTTCTGTGGAAGAAGGAATAAAAAAATGTAAAGACAAAGGTCTGCTGGTTTCTGTTGGTAAAGTTGATTTGATTCGTGCGATTACTCATTTGGATGTTACATTTGATGATGTAAAAAAAGTTGCGGATATAATTGATCAAGTATTTATTTAATGGTTTCATTGTTGCATTGTTCAATTGTTGAATATTAAAAGCAATCAAACAATATAACAATTGAAAAATGATTTGTTAATAAAGAGAAAATGATGGATCCAAAAGATTTCACACATAAAACTACAGTTAAAGTCCGCTTTAATGAAGTGGACATGCTTGGTGTATGCAATAATGCAGTTTACGTTTCCTTCTTTGAACAGGCGCGTTTGGAATATGTAAAAGAGGCTGGTTTATTTCCTAAAGGCGGAATATTTTCTGACGGAAAATTATTTTTTATAGTAAGGAATGAAATTAATTATCGGGGGCATGCATTTTTTGATGACGAGTTGGATATATATTCAAAGGTATCATATATTAAAAAATCATCGTATGGCTATGATCATATTATAGTGCGAAAAAAAACCGGTGAATTAATTGTTGATGGAAAAGGAGTCGTTGTTTATGTAGATCCCATCACTCGAAAATCAACTCCGTTAACAGAAGAATTTATAGAGAAGATAAAAAAGTTTGAACCTGGTGTTAAAATTATTAGTGAATAGAATCAGGACTTGCTCAACTCGTTTCAGCATATTTGATTTATAATTATTAGATTCCGAACCAAGTTCGAAATGACTTTGAAACGTTTAGTTAAATCGATTCGCAATGACATTCTTAAATCATTGGGAGGCTAAAATGCGTAGACTGATCTTTGATATAGAAACTTGTTCCAATCCTTTTGAATCTTTGTCAGAAACTCAGCGCGAGTATTTGTTAAAGTATGCCGACAAAGAAATTGATCCAACAAAAAAAGAAGTAATGAAAGACGAAGCAATTCGTTATACTTCACTTTATCCATTTACTGCAAAATGTATTGCAATTGGAATGTACGATATAGAAAAACAAAAATCTTATGTTTATTACGAATCCGAAAAACACGAAGAATGGAATTCTGAAAACACAAATGTTTTTTATAAAGGTTTATCAGAAAAAGAAATGCTTGAATCATTCTGGAAAATTGCTTTACACGTTGATCAGTTTATAACATTTAACGGAAGAAATTTTGATGTTCCGTTTTTGATGATGCGTTCTGCGATGTTAAAAATTAAACCAAGCAAAAACCTAATGGCTTACCGTTACGGCGATGAACATATTGATTTGCTTGAACAGTTTACTTTTTACAGCACAACAAGAAAATTTAACCTGGATTTTTACTGCCACGCATTCGGAATTGAATCACCAAAATCAAAAGATATATCCGGAATGGAAGTAAAAACTCTTTACGAAGCAGGAAGAATAAAAGATATTGCTGTCTACTGTTCTAAAGATATTTATGCAACTTACCAGTTGTTTAAGATTTGGGAAGAGTTTTTGAATCTAAAGTAGAGTTATCCTCTCAGATTGTGAGAAATACAGATAAAAAGGGTAGCCTCAACCTTCAGGTTGAGGTGTAAATAGAGAAGAAATTCTATTCCTCAGGCTAAAGCCTGAGGCTACCTTCTGGTTAAAGAATTTTATATTTATAAAAGCACTCGGCAGTCAAGAACCATTTATTGACTGAATTTCCCAGTTTTAATGGGAGGCTTATTTTCCCACTTTCCCTTATATTTCCTTATAAAATTTTCAAACTATTTTAAATCCTATTGGAAGATTGATGAAAGAACCTGAAGTAACTTTTGAGCTTGCACAAGAGCACGGATTAATTAAAGAAGAATGGGAAAAGATTTTAAAAATCCTTGGCCGTACGCCTACTTTTACAGAACTTGGTATTTTTTCTGTAATGTGGAGCGAACATTGCAGTTATAAAAATTCCATTGCACAGTTAAAAACTTTGCCACGAAGCGGTGGAAGATTATTGGTTGCAGCCGGAGAAGAAAACGCTGGACTAATAGACATCGGAGATGATCTAGCAGTTGCATTTAAAATTGAAAGCCACAATCATCCATCCGCAGTTGAACCATATCAAGGAGCAGCAACAGGTGTTGGCGGAATTATGAGAGATATTTTTACAATGGGCGCTCGTCCAATTGCTTCTTTGAACTCACTTCGTTTTGGCTCACTAAAAGATGCACGCACAAGATTTTTATTTGATGGTGTTGTTCGTGGAATTGGAGATTACGGAAACAGCTTCGGCGTTCCAACAGTTGCCGGTGAAGTCTATTTTGATGAATCATATCAGGGCAATCCGCTTGTTAATGCAATGGCAGTTGGAATTGTTAATAAGAAACATGTTGCATCTGCTACATCAAAAGGTGTTGGCAACCCAATAATGATTGTTGGATCATCAACAGGCAGAGATGGAATTCACGGTGCAACTTTTGCCTCTGAAGAAATCTCTGAAAAGTCCGAAGCAAAACGTCCATCAGTTCAGGTTGGCGATCCGTTTACAGAAAAACTTTTACTTGAAGCAACATTAGAAATTATTAAGAATGATTGGCTGATTGGAATTCAGGATATGGGCGCGGCAGGAATTTCCTGTTCAACAAGTGAGATGAGTGCAAAAGGTGAATCCGGAATGAAGATCAATCTTGATAAAGTTCCTTTACGAGAAAAGGGTATGACTGCTTATGAAATTATGCTGAGTGAAAGCCAGGAAAGAATGTTGTGCTGCGTTAAAAAAGGATATGAAGATCGTGTGAAAGAAGTTTTTGAAAAATGGGATTTGCATTGTGAAATTATTGGAGAAGTGACTGAGGATAAAACTCTTCATATAGATTATGAAGGTGAACGTAAAGCAACAATGCCTCCGTTTGATCTAGTACTTGGCGGCGGCGCTCCAGTTTATATTCGTGATCAAAAGGAACCTGCTTACTTAAAAGAAACTAGAAAGTTTGACCAGAAAACTTTACCTGAACCAAAAGATTTAAAAGAAACTTTTCTTAAAGTATTTTCATCGCCAAATATTGTTTCCAAACAATGGGTATATCATCAATACGATTCGATGGTCAGAACTAACACAATTGTTGGTCCCGGTTGTGATGCTGCAGTGATTCTTGTTAAAGGAACAAATAAAGCACTTGCGATGAAAACAGATTGCAACTCGCGTTATGTTTATTTAAATCCAAAAGAAGGAACAAAGATTGCTGTTGCAGAATCTGCAAGAAATATTGTTTGTTCCGGCGGTGTGCCACTTGGAGTTACAAATTGTTTAAACTTTGGTAATCCATATAAGCCAGAAGTTTACTGGCAATTTGCGCAGGCAATAGCTGGAATGGGAGAAGCATGTAGAAAATTTGATACTCCGGTTACAGGCGG
>DASVGS010000003.1:0-3382 GCA_036379435.1 Ignavibacteriaceae bacterium | reverse complement strand
GAAAGCGTTCGAGCGTAATTTTAGTGAAATGTATGATACGCAAAAGTATTTCTGGAAATGGAATACTTCAGAAGAAAGAAAAAATTACAGAAGTATGTGGGTTTCATCTGAGCAAACTTTTAATAACGTAAGATTTGTTGTTGGTGCATTATTATTGAACAGAGTTATAAGCGCAATCAATGCTGTAAGATTAGTTTCACGTTATAATAATAACATTAATGAAGAACTTGGCTGGAATGTTTCATTGGGCATACAGAACTATCCGGATAATTCATCATCTTATAATCTAAACTTTATAACATCGTTTTAGATTATTATCCAAAGATAAGATTATTAAATAGATTCGTTTTTTGTTATCTCAATAAGATCATTTTTTTTACTGAGGAAAACTTATCTACTACCAGCTCATAAAAATATATTCCACTGGATAGATGCGAAGCATCAAATAAAATATCATAATTACCTGCAGATCTGTATTCATTAACCAGTGTTGCCACTTCATTCCCTATCACATCATAAACTTTTAATTTTTGATATCCATCTACCGGTGACTGCCAGCTGATTTTAGTACCCGGATTAAATGGATTTGGATAATTCTGTTCCAGCACAAAATCATTTGGCGAAAAAATTTCAACTTCAATAGTATGGGAATATTTAGATGTTCCATTAAAATCAATTTGTTTTAATCTGTACAGATATTTACCCGGAGCTAAATTATAATCTACATAAGAATAATTATGCAATTCATTTGAGGTCCCATTTCCATTTACAAAATTAATTCTTTCCCAATTATTATCAGGATAATTTTGAGAATTAAAAATTTGCTTTCTTTCAATTTCAAATCCTGCATTATTAGTTTCGGTAGATGTTGACCAAATCAATACTGCATCACGATTGTTTGTTTTTGCAGCAAATGAAATAAGTTCAACAGGCACAACATTATCAATTACAGTAACAAGAAACTTGGGTCCAAAATTCCAGCGGTCATGAAAATCCGGTACAGAATCATACACAATACTTAAGCCGCAGGAATATAAAGTATCAATAACTACTGAATCAGGTGCTGTATAAGCAAACTCCCAATAAATTGTATCTTGAGGTGTTGGAAATACCAGTGGGAAAGATTGAGTCAATTCATTTGGAGAACGATAATCCCAAACAGAAAACGAATCAAGCAGTGACATTATTCCAAACCGACCGGCTACATTATAACCACCGGCTTGTGCAGGACCATTTGCAAGAAACATTTTATAAACGCCGGTTTGTCCTCCCATTAAAGTATCAGGTCCTTCAATCCAAACGGAAACTGTTGTGTCTCTCTCTGTTGTATGACAGACACATCCCGCTCCGTTCAACTCGGTACCACCAAGTAAATCATATTCAAATAATCCTGAATATGCGAGAGTAACGAAGGAGACAAAACTGAAAATAAGTAATAAATAATTTTTCATTTTTTATAATATTGATATCGGATTACCGATGGAAAGATAAAAAAATATGTGGTTATTTAAAATATAAGGGAGGCTAAGCCTCCCATTAAATTTTATTGCAGAAGTATCATTTTTTTTGATTGGATAAAAGAACCAGTTTGCAATTTATAAAAATATATTCCGCTTGATAGATTTGAAGCATCAAAGGTGATTTCATGATTTCCGGCAGGTTTTTCTTCATCAACAAGTTTTGCAATTTCATTTCCTATTACATCATATACTTTTACTGTTACTATTCCGGTAACCGGTATATTATATCTGATAACTGTAGCGGGATTGAATGGGTTGGGATAATTTTGCATTAGCTCAAATTTCTCCGGAGTACTAAATTTCACATTAAGTACGTATGAATATTTGTAAGAGCCATCAAAATCAATTTGCTTTAATCGGTAGTTATACAAACCGGAAGTTAAATTCTCATCGGTAAAGTTATAGGAGTGAGGTTCAATCGAGGTCCCGTAACCGCTAACAAAACCAATTTTCTCCCACACATCGGGACTTTCAATACCGTAAGCATTTGAACGTTGAATTTCAAATCCAGAATTGTTTGTTTCAGTTGCAGTTAACCAATTAAGGATAACATTATTTTCATTTATAGCAGATGTAAAAACAATCAGTTCAACTGGAATTATACTTGAAACAAGTTGAACATTTAAAGTTGTTATTGAATTGTATGAACTAACTATAACATTATCAATAGTTTTAGAATAATAATCCGGTGCTTCAAACTTTAATGAATAATTACCGGGTGATAGCATTCTGAGATAAAATCCTGTTGAATCAGAGTAAACGAATGAATTATCTGCATCGTGATTAAGAACCGTTACTTTTGCTTTTACAGGATTGCCGAGTGTATCGGAGATAATTCCATTTAAACCTTTTAACACTGTTTCCATATACTTGATAAATGATTTTCGGTTGTAATTCCAATGTGCAGGCAGTTGTGCAGCAGGGATAAGTTTTGTATCCGAAATTTCGATTGTAACTTCTCTGCCCCATCTAAAATAATTTGTGTAATCCTGTCTGCCGCCATTTATAATATACCAAGCACCGCCGTTAGTTATTCCATCATCATAACCATTCATATAAGTTGATGGTGCATTAGCCTGACATGTATCAGCATATGCATGAGAAATGAACTGATACCATCCTTCATCAGGATGATGTTTGTAATCAGGATATTCGTTTGTCCATGTGTCCCAAGGATAATTTACAACCTCTGTACCACCATGAAAATTGGCAACAAGCGCAAAGTTATTTGCTTCCGCAATTGCCCTGAACCTTGCTGTTTCAATCTGCTGGTTGGCGTTAACTCCGTAAATGGGATCAGGAAAATTTCTGTTGAGATCATAGTTATAGTAATTACCTCTTGTTGCTCCATAAACTGTATTGTTTCCGCTACGGTAGGTACCATCGGGATTTGCAAGCGGGTTTATCCAAATCTCAACATTGTTAACCAGATTTGTGATTCTTGGATTTGTGCCATAAGTGGTCAACAAAGAATCAATAAGTCTTAACATAAGAACATAACCGGTAATCTCATCTCCATGAATTGATGAAGTGTACATAAATTGCGGCTCGGTTTCTCTTTGGTTAACATTATCAGAAATAACGGCAAATAAAATCTTTCTTCCCTGCACCGTATTACCGGCATCAACTATTCTGCATAGATCAGGATAATTGGATTGAAACTGATACATCATTGTAATGTAAGCATCGTAAGTTGGATACACATCCCATGCACTTATTCCATCAATATCTGATGACATTTCAGGTACTATTAATTTTCCCGGATGGGGTAAAATTGTATATGGATAATCATGTTTTTCAAATTCTCTAAACTCATTTTCATTTGCATAAGCATAAACAGTGCTGCCGTTCAAATGATCAAT
>DASVGS010000002.1:0-6049 GCA_036379435.1 Ignavibacteriaceae bacterium | reverse complement strand
GGTTTAAAAATATCTTACCTTGATTATCATATGGGTACCGCAGTTGAAAAACCGGTACATAGAGCAATAGTTGAAAAACTTGCAAAAGAATATGGGCTTGCTATCTCACGTTACTTTGGAGAATATGATGTTGAAAGTATGTACTCAATCGATATTGATAAGAAAAAGGATTATTTATTTAATCTTATTGAAAAGATTGAGCCCGGGAAAATCAATCTATTGGTTTGTCATATCGGTAAAGACTATCCTGAACTCCAGGCAATGATAGATATGAATTCATTTGGGTTACCTGAAATGAGTAAACATCGTAATGCTGAGTTGAATGCACTTATATCTGCCCGGCAGCAAAATATATTTGAAAAAAATAACATCAGATTAATAAACTATAGTGGATTAATTAATGAAAATGGTTTAGATAAAATGAAATCTCCGGTTGAAACAGGGTATTGATCGGGATTAAATAATTTTTTGAAAACTTAATTTTATAATGGCTGGTCAAATAATAATTTTTATCCTGCTTATTATTTTAAAGTAGATAGTGAAACTATTTCTGCAATTTGATTTGAGTTGAGCTTAAGTTATTCAATTAATAGTTGTTAATTGTTGTTCAATATCCTTGTATTCTTTTATATTTTTACTGCTACATTAGAGAGGGAAAAAATGGAATACCGTAAACTTGGTAAATCAGATATTGAGGTTTCAGAAATTAGTCTTGGCTGCTGGACGATGGGTGGTCTTAATTGGGTAAACGGCACGCCAAATGGCTGGGCAAATGTTGATGAAAAAGAAATTTCAGAAGCAATTAATTATGCAATTGATCATGGTGTAAATCATTTTGATAATGCAGATGTTTATGGAAATGGAAGAGCTGAAAGAATGCTTGCAAGAATTCTTGGCAATAGATCTAATAAATTTATAATAGCTACAAAAGTAGGCTGGTTTCCCGGAACGGCAGAACACGCCTTTGAACCAAAGCATATAAGACATCAATGCGAACAATCATTAATCAATCTGAAGAGAGACTATATAGATTTATATTATTTTCATCACGGTGATTTTGGTGAGAACGATAAATATCTTGATGATGCGATTGAAGTAATGAATAAACTCCGCGAAGAAGGTAAGATACGTTTGATCGGTCAATCGGCATACAAACACGAAGATTTTGTAAAGCTAATTCCAAAAGTTAAACCCGATGTAATACAAAGTTTTTCAAGTGCACTCGACGACAGATTTCTTAAGGATAATTCTCCGACAAGAAAACTTCTTGATCAGAACAATATATCCTTTGTTGCCTTTGGTCCTTTAGCTCAGGGTATTTTATTGGGCAAATATCATGCTGGCAATCCACCAAATTTTGAAGCCGGTGATCATCGGGCAAATGCGGATAGATTTAAGCCGGAAAATCTTGCTAAAATTGAACCAAAGATTGAAAAACTTAAAAATAAATTTGGTCCATCAAATCAGGAATTATCCCGTGCGGCCCTGCAATATCTGTTGTTTTATAAACAGGTTGGTGCTGTAATTCCAGGCTTTAGAAATCTTGACCAGGTTAAATCAAATCTTAGCGGAATCGATAATCCTTTAACTTCTGATGAATTCAATTTTATAAAACAGCTTTTTAGTGAATAATATTTTATCACAAATAAATTAATACTATGAAAATATATACCAATCTTTTGCTTTATATTTTATCAATTTTATTTTCACTTCAAACATTTGCCCAGCCTTCTGATATAAATATAATACCTGCACCTAAGAGTGTGGTGGTTAATGAAGGTGCGTTTAATCTAAACGCTTCAACAAAAATTTATTACAGTAAAGAAGCAAAACCGATCGCTGATTACTTAAAAAATATATTGGCACCTTCAACAGGATTTGACTTTGCTGTTAGTCAATGGAATAACGTTGTTGATGACAATTCAATAATCATTTCGTTTGCAAATAAAGAAAATGATTTTGGAAAAGAAGGTTACAAACTTGCTGTAAATTCAAACAACGTATTGATTGAAGCGGCAGAGTTGAATGGAATGTTTTATGGAGTTCAAACACTTAGGCAGTTGCTTCCTCTAGAAATTGAATCCCGCTCAAAAGTTGAACAGGTTGCATGGAAAATTCCAGGTGTAGTAATTATAGATAAACCTGAATTCTCCTGGCGCGGTCTTAACCTTGATTGCTGCAGACATTTTATGAATAAGGATTTTATTAAAAGATACATCGATCTGCTGGCTTATCATAAATTTAATGTTCTTCATTGGCATTTAACTGAAGATCAAGCCTGGAGAATCGAAATTAAAAAGTATCCCGAGTTAACCAAAAAGGGCGCATTCAGAACTTATGATGATGGATCTGTTTATGGTGGATTTTATACTCAGGAAGATATTAAAGAAGTTGTAGAGTATGCTGCAAGCAGATTTATAAATGTTGTCCCTGAAATCGAAATGCCGGGACATTCAACCGCAGCAATATCTTGTTATCCGGAAATTTCCTGCACAGGCGGTCCATTTGAAGTAGGCACATTATGGGGTATCTATCATGATATTTATTGTGCAGGCAATGAAAAAACATTTGAGTTTCTTGAAAATGTAATTAGTGAAGTGGTTGATTTATTTCCCGGAAAATATATTCATGTTGGCGGAGATGAAGCTCCAAAAGACAGATGGGAAAAATGTCCTAAATGCCAGCAAAGAATTAAAGAGGAAGGACTGGCAAATGAACATGAATTACAAAGTTATTTTATTAAAAGAATGGAAAAATTCATAAACTCAAAAGGCAAAAAAATTGTTGGATGGGATGAAATTCTGGAAGGTGGACTAGCACCGGAAGCTACTGTTCAATCGTGGCGCGGAATTATAGGAGCGATTGATGCTGCTAAACAAGGGCACGATGTAATTGTTTCACCCACGAGCAATTGTTATTTCGATTATCCTGTTGATGTTACTGATATGCAAAAAGTTTATTTGTTCGATCCTGTTCCGCAAGAACTGACAACTGCGGAAAGAAAACATGTTCTTGGCAGTGAGGCAAATATGTGGTCTGAGTATGCACCACAAGAATTAATTGATGACAGATTATTTCCTCGAATTCTTGCTTTATCAGAAGTTATATGGACTTATCCGACAGAAAGAAATTTTGAAGAGTTTAGCCAAAGAGTGCAGAGACATTATAATAGATTAGATGTTATAGGTATAAATTATGGTTTAGAAACAAAACCATTTGAAATTAAAAAAGTATATAACCCTGCATCGAATGAATTTGATGTTAGTGTAACTCAACTCCAAAAAGATGTGCAAATGAATATTGGAAGTTTTAATCGTGAACTTTCAATCAATCAGGACGGTGAGAATATTTATAGTTTTTCAGTTCCTGTTAGTGAAATTATTAAACTATCATTTGATAGAAATAAAAAACAAGTTGGTAAAAATTTTGTTCATGGATTTACTTTTAATAAAGCTACAAGAAAAAAAGTTTATTTAACTTATCCATTCAGTGAAAAATACACAGCGGGAGGAGTAGAAGCTTTAACAGATGGTTTGCGTGGTTCGGATAGTTTCCGCGGCGGCGACAAATCCTGGCAGGGTTATCAGGGAACTGATTTTGAAGCTGTAGTTGATTTAGAAAAATCAGATATAATAAACAAAATATCGGTAGGTTTTTTTCAGGCATCATCTTCCTGGGTTGTATTCCCGGAATATGTTGAATATTTTATTTCTGAAGATGGTATTGATTATAAAATGGCAGGAAAAGTTGATGTGAAATCTTCACTTAGAAATCCAGATTGGGTGCAAAATGATTTCTTTATTAATCTGCAGCCTGCTAATGCACGATATATAAAAATCTTTGCAAAAAATCTTGATAAACTTCCAGCATGGCATCCTGAAGCGGGAGGCAAACCATGGTTAATGGTTGATGAAATAATTGTTGAATAATTTAAATGAAAACAGCTATAATAATTGGTGCTACCGGATTAGTAGGAAGTGAATTAACTAAAAAATTACTCATTGACAATAGATATGATAAAGTAAAAGTTTTTGTACGAAGAACTACAGGAATCAGTAATACAAAGATAGAAGAGCATATTGTGGATTTTGATAAAATTGATACCTGGAAGAATCATATTACGGGAGATGAATTATATTCTGCACTCGGCACTACAATTAAAAAAGCTGGAAGCAAAGAAGTTCAATATAAAATAGATTTTGATTATCAGTATATAACAGCAAAATTAGCATCAGAAAATGGAGTGCAGAAGTATTTACTTGTTTCCTCAATTGGTGCAAATTCAAAATCGAAAAATTTTTATTTGAATATGAAAGGAAATCTTGATAACGCTGTTCAACTTTTTCCATTTGATCAGATATTAATTTTTAGACCTTCCATATTAGTTTGAGAAAGACTTGAGAAAAGATTTGGTGAATCATTAGGAATAAAAATAGCCGGAGCAATTACAAATATTATTCCGGCTGTTAAAAAATATAGTCCCATCAGAGCAGCACAGGTTGCTGAAGCTATGATTAAATCAGCAAACATGAATCTTACAGATAAATTAAAAATTTTTGAATCAGAAGATATTTTTAATTTATAAAATTACTGCTGTGTAAGTTTACCCAGATTATATCTTTTTCTATCGTTTGTATCCAGATATAATTTTCTTAACCTGATCGATTTTGGAGTTACCTCAACCATTTCATCATCTTCAATGTACTCCAAAGCTTCCTCTAAAGAAAATTTTATAGCCGGAGTAATTTTAACAGCTTTGTCTGATCCGGAAGCACGCATGTTAGATAATTTTTTTCCTCGTTGAACATTTACTTCAATATCATTTTCTTTTGTGTGCTCACCTATTATCTGTCCCTTGTATACAACATCACCCGGATCAATAAAAAATTTACCTCTATCCTGTAAGCCATCAATTGCATAAGCAGTAGCTGTTCCTTCTTCCATCGAAATAATTACTCCGTTTTTTACAGTACCAATAGAACCTTTAAAAAATTCATATTGATAAAACCTGTGATGCATAACTGCTTCACCTTGTGTTGCAGTTAGCACTTTGGTTCTAAGTCCCATTATACCTCTTGATGGAATATGAAATTCAATCTTATTCATGTTGCCTTTATTTTCCATCTTCATAAGCTCACCTCTTCTTTGTCCAACCAGTTCAATCACTTTACCGGCAGATTCAGCAGGAACATCAACAACAAGCACTTCAATAGGCTCTGCTTTTTTACCATCAATTGTTTTATAAATTACTTTAGGCTCACGAATCTGAAGTTCATAACCTTCACGCCTCATATTTTCAATCAGTATTGATAGATGCAAAATTCCTCTTCCGGAAACCCTGTATGCATCAGGTGAGGCAGTTTCCTGAACTCGAAGGGCTACATTATGTTCCAGCTCCTTAAATAATCTATCACGCAATTGACGGGAAGT
The DNA here is from genome assembly GCA_036379435.1 of Ignavibacteriaceae bacterium. Taxonomy (GTDB): domain Bacteria; phylum Bacteroidota; class Ignavibacteria; order Ignavibacteriales; family Ignavibacteriaceae; genus IGN3. The sequence continues at coordinate 619 of DASVGS010000002.1, read as the reverse complement.
AACAAATTTTCCTTCTCTTCCATAAAAAGGTGAATTGTTTACGGTAAAAGTCATACTGATTGTAGGTTCATCAATCGAGATAATTGGCAGCGGTTCTGGATTTTCTGCGGATGCAATTGTATCACCTATGTCAACATCTTCTATTCCTACAATTGCACAAATATCTCCGCAGGAAACTTCATTAACTTCAAGTCGGTTTAATCCTTCAAAAACAAAAAGTTGTCTGATTGAAGCTGAATGAATTGTTCCATTTCTTTTTATGATAGACAAACTGTCGGATTTTTTTAATTTACCTCTAAATACTCTTCCGATACCTATTCTGCCTACATAGTCATTATAATCCAAAGTCATAATCTGAAGTTGAAGTGTACCCTTTTTTGTAGGTGGAGCAGGGATGTCCTCGATTATAGAATCTAATAAGGGTGTAAGATCTTCGCGATTATCTTTAAGATCTTTAACTGCCCATCCATTACGTCCGCTCGCGTATATGATAGGGAAGTCAAGTTGATCTTCGTGTGCATCAAGTTCAATAAACAAATCATAGATTTCATCAAGGACTTCAGCAGGTCTGTTATCAGGTCTATCAACCTTATTAATTACAACTATTGGCTTTAAATTC
>DASVGS010000001.1:0-2921 GCA_036379435.1 Ignavibacteriaceae bacterium | reverse complement strand
TATATTCATCATTAGTTAAATAAATTTTTTCTGTTTGCTGCTTTCTAAGTGCAACGGTAGTTCCTCTAACTCTGTACGCTACAGGATCCCCGGTTAAACTTTCCAATTCAGCTTCAATTTTGGTTCCCGGCACAATTCCCAGATCCATAAGTCTTCTCCGCTGCTGCCCGCGTAATGCCTTTGCAATTCCAAGTATTGTACCTTGTTCACCTACTTTTAAAGAAGAAAGAGTTTTAAATTTACCTTCAACCTGTTTTTCTAACTTTATCACACCAACTGTAATGTTTTTTGCAATTAAGGGCGAAAGTATACACTCATCACCATTTGCAATAAATTTTACTCTCTTATCTGAAACCTCAATCATTCTTATCTGCATTCCCGGATATAATCCTTGTGCAACTATCTGACTGTATATTGCGTTTGGCTCATCTTCAACATGAATAATATTTGCAAACTCACCTGCTTTCATTTCTGTTAATAATTTTCCTTTTTTAATCGGAAGGTCACCAGACGCTGATGGAATCGGATCACCGTGAGGATCAAAAACAGGGTTTCCAATTTGTGCAGCAAGCAGGTCAGCTTGTTCCGGTGATAATGTATGTTCTAATTCTTCAGCTTTTTTATGCCATTCATGTTCAGTTACACTTGTTTCATCAGCTAAATATTTTTCCCAAAGTCGGTGTACCCTTATAACCCGCAAAGCATAAGATCTTCCATCAGGTGTTAAGCTCAATTCATTTTTTTTCGCTGATACTAATCCCATTGATTCAAGTTTTGAAATAATATCTGTTGCATCATCCGCTGAGATAGAAAGATTACCAGCAATTCCGTTTAATGAACAGGTGGTGTTATTGTATTCGCAGTTGTATAAATATTTAAGAGCATCTTCAATCAAAACTTTTTTACTTGCATAGATGGATTTTTTCCAAATTGCAATTATTCCTTTATGTGGATATAACAACAGTACAATTATCAATATTGTTATAATTCCTATTATTAAAAGCACCAGCGGCTCATTCATCTTACACTCTGCTGTATCTTTTCAACAAAAATATTTGAAGCAATTTTGCTGCTTACATTTACTTCTTTTTTATCGATAACTATTAATACCGATCCGTCAAATTCAAGTTTATCTTTTATAAAAATTTCTTTACCAAGCGTTATTCCTATTTTAGTTATGTATGATAAAAGATTTTTAACATCATCATTAACTCTGATCACTTTTGCAGATTCATTTTCGCTTAACTCAGTTACAGCTACAACTGCTCTGTTTTTTTTCATCTTTCCGTTTTTATCAGGAATCGGATACCCGTGCGGATCAACTTCAGGGTAATCTAAAAATTCTTCCAGGAGATTAATAATCTCATCTGAAGACGAATGCTCTAACTTTTCTGCTTCATCATGTACTTTATCCCAGGGCATTCCCAAAGTCTGATGAAGAAATACTTCCCATATTCTGTGTCTTCTTAACATATTCTTAGCATAAGATTCACCTTCACTAGTAAGTTTTATGCTTTTATACTTCTGATAATCAACAAATCCATCGCGTGAGAGTTTCCTCAACATATCTGTAACTGCGGCATTTGAAATTTCTAATTTTGCAGCGAGTAAATTCGGTTTTATCTCTCCCGAATCATCAAGATTCCTGTAAATAGCTGATAAGTAATCTTCTTGTGAAATATTATTCATTTAAGTTATTCTAATTAGATTTTTAAGCTCGCTTAAATTTATAAATTGATAAAATAAAAGGCAAAGGAATATTCTTTGCCTGTATATCAAATCACACTTTTTTCTGCCTGATATATAACTCTAAAGAATTTAATGATTCAATGTATTTAACGTTTTTATATTTCTTTAAAATATTATCTGAGTTTTCACTTAATGCCTGCCCGCCTATTAATATTTTTTTATCGGGAAAAAATCTTGTAAGATGTTCTAAAACTTCCAGAAATCTACCAAGATTAAGATACAAACTCCATGAAAGCGCAATTATATCCGGATCAATCTGCTTTACAAATTTTAATAATTCTTTATTAGGAACAGAAGCACCCAAATAATATGATTTCCAACCATTAAGCTCAAAAATATTAGAAACCATTTGCGCACCAATTTGATGATATTCTTTATCAATACATGTTACAACGGCCTTTTTATTTGAATTAGAATTGCCGACCGGAGCAAAACGATTAATCAATGATTCCACTATTTGTGTGGCAAGATGCTCTTCTGATATCGATAATTTATTATGGTCCCACAGTTTACCAATTCTGTAAAGCGATTTTTGGAATAGTTCTACATAAATATCTTTTAAAAACACACCATCATCTATTAATGATTCCACGATCTGTGCACACTTATCTTTATCTCCATCAATAAGTGCATTGTAAAATCCTAAAAAGTCTGATTGCTTTATTTGTTTCATAAAGAGTGATTCCAATAAGTTACATATAAACTAATAATTCATTTTTGCAGATAAAAGTTCCCAACTTAAAAATCTTTATAAATCTGTATAAAATTTGCTTATGATTCTATACCTTTTCGTGCCAAAACACCTTCCTGATAATAATGCTTTATAACTTTCATTTCAGTTACAAGATCCGCCGCATCCAATATCTTATCCGGACAATACCTTCCGGTTAAAATTAACTCAACTTTTTCAGGTTTCATTTTCATAAACGTCATTACCTCTTCATCATTAAATAATCCAAAATGTATTGAGACCAAAATTTCATCAAGAATTATTAAATCAAATTTTCCGCTAAGCATTTTTGCTTTTGCCGTTTCCAGTCCTCGTCTTGCTTTATCCATCTCAACTTTGTTCGGCATTTCTTTTCTATAAACGAAATCATCTCCAGCAAATTGTTCTATTGTAATCCATTCATTTAAAAGCTCCATGCTTTTTAATTCATTATATGGATACT